>JAICRN010000604.1 GCA_025937335.1 Microcoleus sp. TY_ISSM_2_bin.22 | reverse complement strand
CACAAATACAGGCGGGACGCCTGTGCCACAAATACAGGCGGGACGCCTGTGCCACAAATACAGGCGGGACGCCTGTGCCACAAATACAGGCGGGACGCCTGTGCCACAAAGAACTTTTACAAATTTGCTTGTTTCAAATAACTTTCCAAATCTTTAATGCGTTCTTGCGTCACTCTGGCCCTGCAATAACCGTAGGTAGAGGCAGCCAAACTACCGCCTTCAAACTGCCCTTTTGCATAATCACAATTTTCATCTCGAAATTTGATCCAAGTACGCTGTGCCACCGTCAATCTCTGCTTTTGTCTACTGCTGATTTTTGCTTGGAGTTGCTGATAGAGTTGATTGAGCTTTTTGTCGGCAGCCTCAAACTCTTGACTGGAACAGACATTCATCTCTACCGTGGTTTGAGGACTTTTGCAGTTAGGCTGTTGGGCGAGTTGCAGGGGAATGTTGCTGGCTTTGCTGGGAAGCAAAAATCCGGCTGTCAATAAAAGCAAACTCGCCGCAAATTTTACCCAAATAGTGCTATTTTTCACTTAGTTAGTTTCTCCCTTTTTTAATCTTTAATTTTCTCTGCTGGCTGAGCCGATCGCCAAATCCACCAAGCCGCCGCCCATAGAGTAAAATTGCCGATGAGAGTCATTGTCGCTTGCAGAGTAACGAGCCATTCTAGGGCTGGGGAGTTGTCAAAATAGTGCCACGTACAGGCACACATAGCGCTGACAAGAGCGGGCAGCATTGCGGCGGAAAGGGCCCACCAAGCTCGGTTTTGAGTGACTTCGCCGTAAGTCCAAATTAACCAGATGGCGGCAATCCACTCGACGACGCTAGAGACGTGAATAATCCAGGTGGGAATTGACAAAGCGTGCATTTTTTGTATGGTGAACGAAGATGAAAGATTTATCGATAACGAAGATGAAAGATTTATCGATCGGGACTTACGCAACTGTCATATAAAATATGATGCGTCATACAATTTTAGATTAGCGATTTGAGATTTTATTAGATTTGCGATTTTAGCTGAATGATGACGTAAAGCCTTGAAGCTTGATGACAGTAGCATTTTTTTGGTAGTAGCATCAAATTTCAAATCTCAAATATCAAAAAAATCTAAAATCTAAAATCTAAAATCTAAAATCGTTAGATTCCCCATCACAAACAAAGAAAAGAGTAGAAATGCGAGCAATTTTGTGCGGCTATTACGGTAAAGGCAACGGCGGCGACGAGGCGCTGTTGGCATCGCTACTGCAAATGTTACCAGATGGCGTGACGCCGATCGTCCTGTCTGGCAATCCTGTCGAGACAAATCAGCGGTACGGGGTAGCTGCGCGCGATCGCATGAATGCGTTCCAAGTTCTCGAAGCACTCCGGACCTCCGACGCGCTAATTTGGGGCGGCGGTAGTTTAATCCAAGACGCTACTAGCATTGCGAGCCCTTTCTATTATGGGGGTTTGATGGGATTAGCGCAGCGGATGGGCTTAAAAACTGTTGCCTGGGCCCAGGGAATTGGCCCTTTGAAGCGCGAAATGACTCGCAAGTTATCTCAGCGGTGTTTTGCTGGATGCACCGCCGTCAGCGTGCGGGATAAAGGTTCAGCTACTTTACTTGCAGATTGGAAAGTTCCCTTTACTTTAGCGCCCGATCCCGTGTGGGCTTTGGAGAACTCGCCCGTGTCCGGTTTGTGGGATTTACCTGCGCCCAGAGTTGCTGTTTGTTTGCGTTCTCACTCTACACTAACTCCCGCCCGTTTGTCAATCTTAACTCAAGCTTTAGTTGACTTTCAAAAAGCAACTCGCACGTTAATTTTGCTGCTGCCTTTTCAAGCGTCTCACGACTTAGAAATTGCCCAACATTTGCACGCAGCCCTGCCGAAAACGAGTCGTATCCTTAGTTTAGAAGACCCCAGAAAATTGAAGGGAGTATTCCGGGGAGTCGAAATGGCGATCGGGATGCGCTACCACAGTTTAATTATGGCAGCATCCGAAGAATGCCGCTGTTTTGCCCTCAGCTACGATCCCAAAGTCAGTCAATTGATGGACGAGTTAGAAATGCCGGGATACTTATTATCAGAATTGCCAGAAGATCCTTATTTAATCAGCAAAACCTGGATGGAACACTATGCTAACGGCGATGCCTTATCGCCAGACAGGATAAAATTTATAGTAGGGCGATCGCTCTTTCATCGTGAAGTATTGCAAACCGCGCTCCAGTAATCTCATTCAGAGGTGAAATACAATGACAGCCCCTACAGCCGACTTAAAAATTACCTGGGAAAAATTGCCCGACGACTTCATTTTAGACGAGGAACCAGTGGAAAATATCGACCAGCCCTTGCTCGCTGCTGCCTTGCGGGAAATCTTAGAAATCGCAGGGCTAATTTTAACAGGAATATTAGTTGCCCCAAACATGGGAATTTGCGCTACATTAAACGGCAAGCTAGTTATCAAAGCTCCAGATTGGTTTTATGCCCGCAACGTCCAGCCGCTTGAGAGTCAAGAAATTCGCCGCAGTTACACTCCCAACTTAGAAGGAGAAATTCCGGCGATCGTCATGGAATTTTTGTCAGCTAGTCCCAACGATGAATATTCTAGCAAACAAACTTATCCCCCCGGCAAATGGTTTTTTTACGAACAAGTATTGCGAGTGCCAGTCTATGCACTTTTTGAACCAGCCGCCGGAGTGTTAGAAGTCTACCAGTTGGATTCATCAGGAAAGTATGAAGTACAACCACCCGATGCTTTCGGCCGTTATTGGATTTCAGGAGTTGGGTTATTTCTGGGTGTTTGGCAGGGAACCAAGGCCGAAAGAACCGGATATTGGTTGCGGTGGTGGGATGAGAGCGGACAGATGTTATTGTGGGGAGCAGAGATGGTAGAAAGGGAAAGGCAGCGGGCCGATCGACTAGCCGCGCAATTAAGAGCAGCAGGCATTGAACCAGAAGCCTAATGCAATAATGAGCAATTAAAAATTGTCCTTCTGCAATTTAAGATTGCTCATTAATTAAAAAGTATTGAACAACATCGCAAAAATCAATATTTATCTGCGTTAATTCACGTTAATCTGCCTTCATCAGCAGTTAAAAATTACATTCAGGAGACAGCAAAATTGGCAAGAGTAAGAGTGCGGGAACACGTCAACCCCCTATCCATTAGATATCAAGCATCTGCAAGTCCCCCGGATTGGACTAAAATCTATGCTGACTTAAATTTACCGCTGCATTTAGATATCGGCTGCGGCAGAGGAAGGTTTTTGTGGCACATGGCGCAAATCCAAACAGACTGGAATTTTCTCGGATTAGAAATTCGGGAACCTCTGGTAGAGGAGGCGAATCTGTGGCGGGACGAAAAAGGCTTGACAAATTTGCACTATTTGTTTTGCAATGCGAATAGTTCCCTAAAACCAATTTTAGAAACTTTACCCGCAGGTATTTTGCAGCGGGTTAGCATTCAGTTTCCCGATCCGTGGTTCAAGAAAAAGCACCACAAACGGCGGGTGGTGCAGCAGGAATTAGTCAACGAATTGGCAACTTATCTGGCAATTGGCGGCGAAGTCTTTATTCAGTCAGATATTGAGGAAGTAGAAAGGGAAATGTGCGATCGCTTTTCATCTCACCCCAGTTTTAAACGTCTAAATGGCGACAACTGGCTAGCCGAAAATCCCCTACCTGTTCCTACTGAAAGAGAAATCGCT
>JAICRN010000534.1 GCA_025937335.1 Microcoleus sp. TY_ISSM_2_bin.22 | reverse complement strand
TGGGAAATCATTGATTACGCACTGCAAGCTCTCCTTACCGGACAGTATGGCCCAAGGAGTGCGAGTGCTGTACAATATCGGTGCTGGAACATTTCGATCGAACATCTGTAATTGTGAAAGATTTAGTCTTAATTGGTGGCGGTCACAGTCATGCTATTGTATTAAAAATGTTCGGCATCAAACCGCTGCCGGGAGTGCGTTTGATTCTGATTAGCGACGTGCTGCACGCGCCTTATTCCGGGATGCTGCCGGGGCACGTTGCCGGGTTTTACGATTATGATGAATGTCATATCGATTTGCGATCGCTCGCTGAATTTGCCGGGTGTCAAATATTGGTCGATCGGGCGATCGCGATCGACTTTAACAAAAATTTAGTTATTTGTCAAACTCGCCCTCCGGTTAATTTTGATTTGCTTTCTGTCGATATCGGCAGCACTCCCGCGACTCTATCTGTACCGGGTGCCGCAGAATATGCAATTGCAGCTAAACCCGTACCGGAGTTTTTAGCTAGTTGGAATCAGTTAATTTCCGAAAGGCAAAACCATCCCGAAAAACCGCTGCGAATTGTGATTGTGGGCGGCGGTGCCGGCGGCGTAGAATTAGCATTAAATATGCAATCTAGATTGGGGAAGGAAGAAGGGTGCGGCAACGAGCAGTGTACGGGATTTAACGGATGGATATTAAGGTACAGCGAAAGACTTAAGAGAGAAAAGGGAAGGGGGAAGAAAGAAGAAGAATTAGAAATTCATTTGTTTCACAGCGGTGCTGAATTAATGCCGGCACATAACCATCGAGTGCGTCGCCGCCTTCAAGAAATTCTCATCAGTCGCGGCATTCAATTGCATTTAAAGGAAAAAGTCTGTGCTGTAAAAAAGATTGAGAGAGAAACCAATCCTCAATTCCCTACCGATTACCAAATTTCCTGTAAATCAGGTTTAGAATTAGAGTGCGATCGCATTTTTTTGGTGACACAAGCATCGGCAGCCAATTGGATCGGAAAATCCGGTTTAGCCACCGACTCAAACGGCTTCATGCAAGTCAACGACTGCCTGCAATCAGTCTCTCACCCCAACGTATTTGGGGCTGGAGATATCGCCGCGATGGTTAATTATCCCCGTCCCAAAGCAGGCGTGTTTGCCGTGCGTCAGGGCAAACCGCTGTTTGAAAATTTGCAGCAGTTTTTATTGGGAAAACCGCTGAAACCCTTTGCACCGCAAGAACAATACTTAGGGTTAATTGGTACTGGGAATAAAAGGGCGATCGCCTCTCGCGGATCTTTCATGTGGGAATCGGCGCTGCTGTGGTACTGGAAAGATTGGATCGATCGGCAATTTATGCAAAAATTTAGCAACCTCACTCATAAATAGGTCAATAATCACTCTAAATGTAGGGTGCGCATTGCGCACGTTACCCGTTATAGTACAAGAAGTAATGAGCCACAACTTATGTTCAGAAAAATTGGATTTTGGCTGCTTTGGATTGCATTTAGCACCTACGCCTTTGGGTAGTCCTAAGCAGGAAAGGATGAGCAGACAGGAAGCGAGGCATTGTAGTAGTGAATGAATAACCTGATTGCTCGCCTTGTGGTTCTCTAGCTTCTTTGAGAATGATAAGGTTTTACGAACTAGACGTGACACGCGCTGAGCTAAAGTGCAATTGAAGCGTTCAATATAGCTAGTTTTTCCTGTTTCTTTGCCCACTGCATTCGGGCCGGAAAGCTGGGTAAGACCTCCGCATAGGCTGACCAGAAATCGCTGTAAATCACCGCACTGCAGGCGGTACACCGGGGGCAGTGACTGCAACGCCAGCTTGTGCTGCTTCTGCGCTACGATCGCCGATGTGAACTCCGACAATCTCACGGGTTTAAACATCTTTCTTCGAGCCACACCCACTGCTTGTTGCCTTTGTCACCGACTTTCCGACCACAGTTCATCCATCTGCACCGTTAGACGGCGTTTCGGCTTTGGGCGAACCTGCACCTCCTTGTTGACCTGCTGGTATTTGGCGTTGACGTAGTGTTGCACCCACAGTTGTGAGATTCCTTTCGTCACGGGCAATCCCGGCTAGCGACACCTTCTCGGCTGAGCAATCGATCAACGATAGCTTTGGTTTCCTTGCTAATCATCCGCCACGGAGGATCTTCGACAAACTGCCGTCCACAATCTCGACATTTATAATTTTGCGCTCTTAGCCGAGTTCGACCGTTTTTGATCGCAGATTCAGACTGACAACTCGGACACAGAGGTAAAGCAGTAGACATAAAGACAAACGATGTCAGCATTACAACAGTTTTATTCTCTCACCCTTTCCTCTTTAGGACTACCCAACAGTTTTATTCTCTCACTCTTTCCTCTTTAGGACTACCCAGTCATGTATCCGGCGGCTAAAGCCCGATCGCCCTACTGATGGGGGCAATACTAGGAATTTTAAGATCGCGCGGGGGAAGTTCCGTTTCTGGTGGGGTTACTCTGAGGTAATCGGCGATAAACTCACCATACGTTTTCCTGATTTCGTCAGGGAAAAATTTATATCCAAGGATCTTCGATCGACATTCGGTGGAGCCGCAACAACATTTGGGAATGTCAATGAAAGTGTACTCTGTTGTAGAGTAATCCCATGTAATCTCGCTTCCCGAAGGAATATCAACCAATGCCACGAAATCGTAGGCTCCGAATTGATTATTCCTCACCCCTGTGTTTGGGCTACAAGAATGATTGATCAATAATGCCGGTTCATCTAATTCTATATGCAGGTCAAAGTCCATCTGAATGGAGTGAGTAGTTCTTTCGGGCAAGATATCGACTCGGCGTCCAACCACCACAGTCTCACCTTTACAGAAGCCTCGGCTGGCAAAAACGCCTCTACCTTTCTCTGTTTGCTGAATGAAAATATCGAAACCCATTTTCCTCACTCTTAATACAAATTACAAATCTAATTCTAATTCCACGAGGTTAGCGCTCAGAAGCGACACTGGAGCGTTAATGGGCTCAGTATCCGAATCTGGCAGCGCTGCAACCATCGACTCGTTAACCTGGATTTCGCCATTGTGCTCAGCGTCCTGAGATTTGCTTTGACCAAAAACCATTGCCACCACTACAATAGCTGCGCCAATCAGACCGCGTATTCCAAGTTTCTCTCCCAGTAGTAGAAACGAGAAAACCGCTGCGAAAATCGGATCGAGCGTATAAATTAGCGCCGTCTGGTAAGCGTTAACCCATCGTTGAGCCACTACTTGAAGCACAATCGTAGCAGCAGTATCAAATAAGCCAATATATAAAAGAATACCAAGATTCGCACCAATTGCCTCATGTTCTGTAAGCAGATCGGGAGCGGCCCAGATTAAAGAAAATATTGTTATCACCCAAAGCTGGATCGCCGCGAGTGGCAAAGTGGGGTGCCGCAACGTGGTGGACTCAAGCTTAAGAGTGTAGATCGAGTAGAGGAAGGCGTTGCCCAAGATCAACACATCGCCGAGCACTAGCTGTTCGCTCTCCCAACACATCACTCCAATGCCAAAGATGGCAAGTCCTGCGGCGAGGAAAGTTTTTAGGAACACCTGCCGACCCATCAGTTGCCCTAGCAGAGGAACTAGGATGACGTTGAAACTGGCAATGAATGCAGCACGATCGGCAGAAGTCGTCTCAAGGGCAACGGTTTGGAGGACTGATGCAGGAAACAGTATGAGTGATAAAAAGACTCCATCCCGTAGCAGGGAAAAATTCAGGAAGCGCAAATAGGGCGTAAACGGCAACGCTGCTATGACGTAGCGGGTTGCAAATATTGCAGAAGGAGAAAGACTGCTGAGAGCTCCCTTGATAACCGGATAGCTTGTACCCCAAATTAGGGTGACGACAATCAACACTGCTATACCCCAAGCATGGAGAGTGTTGGGCGATCTTTGAGAACCACTATTTAATTCTGTAGTCATGGAGCAGCCTAATCCATTAGCAATTGAACTAAATTTTGTGAGTTAACCGTAAAGAGGTTGACTAGAGTAAAAAATATCAATATTTTAAAATCGAGTGCCGCCTAAACTAGCGGGTGTTTCAGTTAGTTTTGACCTGGCGACAACTCCTTTACAGCAGAAAGCCTTCGATTTGCTGGGGGTTTCGCTGATATTTTAGTCATGTATCGGTCAGAGGATCGATCGCGATCGCCCTACTGCCAGATAGTTTACATGGAACTTACCCCCCGTGCGGGTTAAGTTCCGTTTAATTAGCCTTTTAATAATCGCAAAAAAGAGTTTCGCGAGTATCTCTACCCGTCACGGGATTAGTACCTTTTGCCACTT
>JAICRN010000441.1 GCA_025937335.1 Microcoleus sp. TY_ISSM_2_bin.22 | reverse complement strand
ATTTCTTCAGTCGAGGAGTCCGATCGGCCTTGTGACAGTTGCTCCCTCGGTAACGGCACAGCGGGCAATTCATCCTCTACAGGGGAAAATGTACCTTTCCCCGTGTAGGAAAGCATGGAAAGACTGGCGATCGCTCCTTTGACTTGATCCGGCTTCACCTCTAAGTAGTGCTGCAACTGTTCGAGGTTGCTGTGGCCGCTGATTTCTTGAATAATCCGCAGCGGAATTCCGGCGTTGCTCATCTGAGTCAGGGCGGTGCGTCGGAAACTGTGGGTGGAGGCTCCCTCGATGCCAACCCGCTCGAACGCTTCTCTCAAAATCTGATCGGCTGAGTTGGTGTGCAAATGCTTCCAGTGGTGCGAAGGGTGGCGGCCGGGGAATAAATAAGTCTGGCCGGCGTGGGGACGCCAAGATGTCAGAAGCGATCGCAAATCTTCAATGACCGGAATCGTTCGGGTTTGGAGTTGGCCTTTGGTGTTGCCCTTGCGGAAGTTGATTGTAGGTCGGACTGTACCTCTGGCAGTGTAAATATCGATGACTTCCAGGGAACAAGCTTCGGCAATCCGGCAGGCGGTGTAGAGACAAACTCCGAACAAGGTGCGATCGCGCGAGGTTTGCAAACCTTTGTTGAACAAGAGTTCGATTTCCTCCTGCGTAAGGATTTTTGCTTGTCCGTGCCGTTCTATCTTCATGCTTGGTGTATACTCGACCCGATGCTCCAAAGTCTTGCATACTTACTGCATTGCTGCACCGGTCTGGGAGGATTTCTTAACGTGGTGGCTGAGGGCGAGCGTCATAAATTAGCCCAAGTGCAGCTAACGCAGTAAAGGTGCAAAGGTCACATTTATCGGAGCAAATAGCTTAACAAAAGTAGTAGGATTAAGGATACTAAATGGGTCGATGCACTGCTAAAATTGGTTGACAACCTGCTGTTAATGTTGTACATCCAAATTGGACTCAAAACTCAACTAAATCATGTACTAACATAACGTCTATATACCCGGAGATAGGGGAATCTCCAAAACAAATTCAGCTCCCCGCCTCGGTGCTGAAATGCACGTTAGCGAACCGCCGTGTTTTTGTACGATAATTGAGTGCGAAACAGACAAGCCCAGACCAGTGCCCGAACCTACAGGCTTAGTTGTAAAAAAGGGATCGAATACCCTCACGCGGACTGATTCGCTCATTCCAAGTCCGTTGTCTGCAATTGAGACGATCGCGCTAGTGCCTTTTACCTCTGTGCGAATCCGAATCGCAGGCGTTGGACACTGCTGGTTATCCAACTGTACCAGCGCATCGATCGCATTGCCTAGAATATTCATAAACACCTGATTGAGTTCTCCAGCAGAACACTCGACTAAAGGCAGGTTCCCGTATTCTTTAACAACTTGGATTTCTCTGCTCGCAATGCCTCCCTCGTCGCCGCTATCATCTCCATCCCCCAGCTTTAACGCTGAGTTCAGGCGGTGCTGCAAAATCAGCAGCGTGCTCTCAATCCCTTCGTGAATGTCAACCCGCTTCATCTCGCTCTCTGCAAGGCGCGAAAAATTCCGCAAACCTATCACAATATTGCGGATGCGCTCGGCTCCAACATTCATCGACTTCAGAATTTGCAGCAAGTCTTGTTGGAGGAAATCAAGTTCAATTTCCTCTGTTACTGCTGCCAATTCAGGAGTAAGATTCGGGTATGTCCGCTGGTAAATATTGATTATTTGCAGCAAATATTGCATATATTCAGTTGCGTGAGTAAGATTGCCATAAATGAAATTAATCGGATTGTTAATTTCATGGGCAATTCCAGCAACTAGCTGTCCCAAACTTGACATTTTTTCAGTTTGAATCATTTGAGCCTGAGTCTGCTGCAATTTGAGCAGAGCATTTTCTAGCTGAACTGCTTGTTCTTTTAACTGCACTTCTGACTGTCTCAAAGCAGATTCAGTAGAGATTCGCTCGCTAATTTCCTGCTGTAGGAGCGCGTTTTTTTCTGTAACTTCCCGCGTTCTATCTTGCACTTTTGCCTCTAAAGTCTGGCTGTACTCCTGCAATTTTTCATTAGCTGCCGACAAGTTTTTATAGAGAAAAGCGTTTTCTAAAGAAATCGCAGCTTGAGTAGAAAGAAGCTTTAAAACTTCCTGCCTTTCTGCTGTAAAAACACCCGCTGCCAGATTGTTTTCTAAATAAAGCACAGCAATTAAAGTACCTTGATTAATAATAGGCGTACATAAAATAGACTTAGTATTGTTTTTGACAATGTAAATATCATTTTTGAATAGTTCATCCCTCCCGGCATCATCTAAAACAACATCTCTTTTCGTTCGGACTACATAATTTATTAGAGACAATGGCAAATCCTGACTGAAAGCGATTGGAAGCGACTGCTGTACTGCGATCCGATCTCGTTCAACAGAACCAGACGCTTCTATTAACAAGTCGCCATTTTTTGCTAAAATCAAAAAACCGCTTTGGGCGCCAGCGTTCTCCATCATAATTTTTAGCAATTTTTCTAGCAATTTACTCAAAATAACTTCGCTCGCTAAAACTTGCGAAGCCTTCATTACTGTTGCTAAATCGAGGAAAGAATTACCTGTTGTATTGTTTGTAAATGTTGTAGTTTCTGTAGAGGTAGTTCTCTCAAAGCTGGCGTTCTTAGTAGCAGATATCAGAGAAAGAAGCGGAGGATATCTTGACTCCAAATCTGCAACCTTAATCTTCGCTCCCCACCGAGCGTAGCCGTAGTATGCTGATGCCATGTAAGTTTGACCGATCTCCTCTCTGGAGGCCCCTAAATAAAATTCAGCCGCCAGTTCGTAAGCTAAAGCTTCCTCCTGAACGTACCCCTGTTTTTTAGCTCCCGCGATGGCGAGATCGTAATACTCCATCGCTTCCCAATTTTGCCCTTTCACCCGCGCTATTTCTGCCTCAACCAGATCGTATTTATGCTGATAATTAGCCGGAGCATGGTAAGCCCAGCCCTTCATTTTTTCTTGATTCAACTCCACAACAGCCAGAGCTTCTTGTTGCTCGCTTTCTCTCCCAGATTCAGCCCGAGCTCGTACATGGGGATACTGAGCCAGAAGAGCTAGCGAATAGTAGAAGTTGTGAACGGCAACCGTCATGTGTCCGGGTGCTGCTGCTTTATATTTTTCAGCGAGTGAAGCATTTTCAATGGCAGCAGCAAACTCTTTAAATAAGTAAGATAGAATTGCTTTAGCAAGATAGGCAGCAAAAAGGGATATCTGGTTATTTGCTGTTTCTAAGATCGGCAGCATTTCTACTTCATCAAAGCTCTCACCAATTAAGCAACATTTGTCAGCAGTAGGTCGGAAAAGATTCAAAACTAGCTGCCTCCATATCTTAATGTAGTAGAGTCCAAATTCTTGTTTGAGTTTCAGCAGTAAATCGAGATAATGAGCTTGGCGCGACTCTACAGATTCTAGGTAGTTGCCAATTAAAAATATATGAGCGCAAGAGTTCAAAGCACAATAGCCAGCATATTCTACATCTCCAGTATCCAGACCGCTTTGCACCCCGAATTGCAAAGCATCTATTGTTTCTCTAGCGTGTTCTTTCCAATGTCTGATAGTAACGTTAAACAGAGTGTATACTTTAGCTGTGAGTTCTTTAGCATTAAATTGCTCTAACAGCTTCAAAGCTATCTGGCCGGAATAATATCCTGTCTCTAAATCTCCGAGTGCTGCACATAGGAGCAAGCCATAAATGCTGTAAGCGTAAGCTGCTAGCGCTGAATGACCGTTTTCAATGCAGAGATTAATTTGAGTCAATACGATGGGCAAAACCATCTCAGGCTTGGCAATAGAAGCGGGAGCTGAGATAGTCATCAGCAGCCGCATCGCCGCCAGCTTATCAGGATCGTTCATTTCTGGAACATTTTCCAAATCTGTCAGCGAAGGCAATTTTACTGAGGCATCCCCGGCTTCTAGCAATTTGGGAGAAACCCCCAGCATGGACAATATTTCCCAACCCGTATCAATAGCTTTAATGAGCTGGTTCTGAGCGACATAAGATTGAATTTTTAGCTCGTATACTTTTACTTTATCAAGTAGGGTTTCTGCCTCTTGTAAAACAGCGTCAGCTAGTAGTTCAGAGTGCTTAAAATTGGTGTTTAAAAATTCTGTCTCTACTGCTTCTACATGGAGGTGGAGAGTCAATTCATACTGACTCTGCCAGCTATTAGCAGCAAGGAGTTCCAAACCAATATTTAGATACCTGGCAGCAGCTTCGTAAGCTGTCGCTGCTTTTGCTTTCTGACCGGCAATTAGATTTAGGAAAGCTAGTTCATCTTTTTCTACTTGCCCAACTATTAAGTCAGTGCTAAAATTAAGTTGATTGACCAGAGCAAAGATATTTTCTTTTCTGTCTTCAGGGCTGGTATTTTGCAGCAAAAGTTTGCCAATGCTCAGGTGAGTCGATTTTCGAGCGGATTCGGGAATCAAAGAATAAGCGGCTTGCTGCACGCGATCGTGCAAAAACTTATAGTCAACCCTGGAATCGCTGAGAATAAGTTCGCCCAGTTCATCCTGTTGAAAAACTAGCGGGATTTTGTAGTTTCCACTTAGAGGCAAAATTAAACCAGACTGAAGTGCCGGCCACAGAGCAGAAGCAGTAACTGATTCTGACTCTTCATTCACAATTGCCAAAACGCTTAAATTAAAAGTGCTGCCGATGCAAGCCGCCAATTTTAAGACTTTTTGCGTTGATGCTGGTAGCTTTAGAATATTCTTTGCTATCAGTTCAACGATATTGCAATCCGCAATGCCGATGGTTTGAATAAGTTCGATATCCCACTGCCAAATACCGATAAAAGTGTCGTAAGTTAGCAGTCGTTCGGAATCTAGCACTTTTAGCAGTTGAGTCAAGAAGAAGGGATTGCCTTGGGTTTTATTGAAAAGTAGTTCTGAGAAAGATTGTATGCGGCTAGCTTCGGGTGATTCGTTGAGCGTGTCTGCAATTAGCTGCCTGACATGGTTTAGCTGTAAAGGTTTAACAGTAATATTATTGATGGGGGCCCCACTTTCTCGAATCTTTTCTAATGTCTGAATCAAGGGATGAGCTGGATTGACTTCGTTATCCCGAT
>JAICRN010000796.1 GCA_025937335.1 Microcoleus sp. TY_ISSM_2_bin.22 | reverse complement strand
ATAAAATCGTAATATTCTTTGAATGAGTATTTAAAGTTCGGCTGGATGAGCAAGAGAGAACCCCCGGGATTGAGAGCGTCAAAACAAAAGGATATAATTTGGATTAGTTCTTCTTTACTGCGGAGATGTTCAAAAAAATTAGATATAAAAATTCGGTCAAAATGTTCTGTAAAAGCTAGGTTATCACCCAAACTTAAAACATCAAAATTCAGCACTTTGACATCAGGATTGGCAAATAACTTTGAATCGGGATTGAGGTCGATTAAATATTTTTTTGCAGCCACAACTTGATTTATAAATTCGCAGTAACCGCCGCCAATATCTAAAACCGCTGATTCTGGAGGAACATAAATTTGTAAAAATTCGTCAATTAAAACTTTCCATAGTGCCACCTTGGCTTGCAGTTGTCGGGAATCAAATCGATTGGCGTACAATTTTTTGAGATATGCGTCGGCTTTCATAGTAAAATAGCAGAGACTGAGTATGAGTTTATCACTTTCACAGCTAACTATGAATGTTATATCTACCGAAATACCGGAAGTTCTGATAATTGAGCCAAAAATTTTCGGAGACGAGCGCGGTTTCTTTTTTGAGAGTTTCAATCACAAAGCTTTTGTCGAAAAAACAGGCGTGACGGCAGAATTTGTGCAAGACAATCATTCCAAATCCTCTAAAAATGTGCTGCGCGGTTTGCACTACCAAATGCAGCAGCCTCAAGGCAAATTGCTGCGGGTAGTTGCTGGCGAAATCTTTGATGTAGCGGTGGATATTAGAAAAAATTCTCCGACTTTTGGGCAGTGGGTGGGCTGTTTGCTGAGTTCAGAAAATAAACAGCAACTTTGGGTTCCAGCGGGATTTGCACACGGTTTTTTAGTAGTATCAGAAATTGCTGAAGTTTTGTACAAAACTACAGACTACTATGCACCGGGACACGAGCGGTGTATTCTGTGGAATGACCCCGATTTGGCGATCGACTGGCCGCTAGATGGTGCCCAACCAATCTTATCAGCTAAAGACAAAGCTGGACAAACGTTGAAAAGAGCTCAAGTGTTTTGATCATGAAAATTTTACTCGCAGGCGGCAGCGGACAGCTAGCTCAAGAATTGCAGCCGATTTTATTATCTTCGGGAGAGGTTATTGCGCTCGATCGCACTCGCCTCGATTTATCCCAACCAGAAACCATCTGTCAGGCAATGGCTGAAATTCAACCTGATTTAGTCGTCAATTCGGGTGCTTACACTGCGGTAGACAAAGCGGAAAGTGAACCAGAATTAGCACACGCAGTCAACGGTATTGCCCCGGGAATTTTTGCAGAAGAATGCGAAAAACAGGGAGCAAGTTTGATTCACTTTTCTACTGATTATGTCTTTGACGGCAGCCACGGTTCTGCTTATCTGGAAACAGATTCTACGAATCCACTGGGAACTTACGGCAAGTCTAAATTAGCAGGCGAGGAAGCAATTCGGAAAGCGGGAAACCGACACATTATTATTAGAACATCGTGGGTTTACGGCAACGGAGGCAAAGGCAACTTTGTCAAAACCATGCTGAGGTTGGGGAAGGAAAGAGAAGAAATTCGGGTAGTAGCCGATCAGATCGGAAGTCCTACTTGGACTGGGGATTTAGCGGGGGCAATTTCGCAAATTATTCCTCTCCTTGGGTCAGAAACTTTTGGGACTTACCAGTACACTAATAGCGGTGTTTGTAGTTGGTACGATTTTGCGATCGCCATTTTTGAGGAAGCAGCAAAACTCGGTCTTCCCCTAAAAGTTCAGCGGGTAATT
>JAICRN010000181.1 GCA_025937335.1 Microcoleus sp. TY_ISSM_2_bin.22 | reverse complement strand
ATCGCCACAATCCAAGGCCTCGTCGATTTTCGATTTTCGATTTTCGATTTTCGATTGTTAGATTCCTCGTCAGTCGATTTTCGATTTTCGATTTTCGATTTTCGATTGTTAGATTCCTCGTGAGTCAATTTTTGATTTTTGATTTGTGATTTTCGATTATTAGATTGCTCATCTGTTGCGGAAACTTCTGATTCTCCCGCGGGATTGTTTGTCGAGTTTAGATTACTAGATTCCTGTTCTGTTGCGGAAACTTCTGATTCTCCCCTGGGATTTTCTAAGGTGAAATCTCCTGAAAATTGCTCGCGGATGCGGCGGGTAGTTTCCAAACCGTCCATTTCCGGCATTTGCACGTCCATCAGCACCACATCGTAAGGCTGGCGGCGCAAAGCTTGGAGCACTTCGATACCGTTTCCCGCAACATCCGCGCGATACCCCATCCGCTGCAAAATTTGCAAAGCAACCTTCTGATTCACCAAATGATCGTCAGCCAAAAGAATCCGCAGGGGTAACTTCTCGGCCAGCACAGGTATGCTTTGCAAAAAAGGCCCGCTGCTGCGCTGCACTCTAATTTCACTTGGCTGTTCCCCAAAAATATTGATTAAAACATTGTAAAGCTGAGATTGTTTAATCGGCGTGTTCAAAAAAGCAGCAAAATCCACCTCAATCCCAGGGGTGTTAATTTCTTGCCTGCCGATCGAAGTTAGCATGACTAACGGCAACTTTTCGCAATTAGGATACTGGCGAATTTGCGCAGCTAAAGCCAAGCCGTCCATTTCCGGCATTTGCATATCCAAAACTACCAAGTCAAACTCCTCTTTAGCAGCTAGCCAATCTAAAGCCAAACGAGCCGAAGCTGAAGCCCTAGCCACCATTCCCCAAGACTGAGCTTGGAGAGTCAGAATTTGGCGGTTAGTAGCATTGTCATCGACAATCAAGACTCGCTTCCCAGCTAATTCAGGTTGAGAATTGCTCAAGTTAACGGGCAAGGAACTGTTGCAGCCAGAAACGATCGTGCTGAAATAAAAAGTAGAGCCAACGGATGTGAGATTTTGGCCGATCGGCTTGTTGCTGAGTACAGATTTGGCAGAGCAATATTTTTCGGCAATTTCGCAAGATTCTCCCCATTCCACATCAAAAACTGTGGCTATAAAATCTGCGGGAGGATTGCCCGCCAGACTACCCATACTTTCCACCCACATCCTGCCGCCCATCATTTCGGCCAAATGCTTGCTAATTGCCAAACCCAATCCGGTACCGCCGTAGTGCCGACTCGTTGAAGAATCTACCTGGCTGAAAGATTTAAACAGCCGATCCATACGATCGCTTGGAATGCCGATACCGGTATCTTTGACCGCAAATTGTATTTCGTATGCTTGGTTAATTGCTAGTGGTTCGCCATTAATTGCTGGCGGTTCTTTAGCGTTGGCCGCCGACAGTGAAATTTTTTTTGCCGTCACTGAAACCACCACTTCTCCAGCTTCGGTAAATTTAACAGCATTGCTGAGCAAGTTGATTAAAATTTGCCTCAAGCGGGTGCTGTCGCCGATCGCAGTTACGGGTACGGAACGATCGATCAAGTAACCCAATTCCAGTTTTTTTTCTGCCGCCTTGGCAGCTACCAAATCGAGGGATTCCTCAATGCAAGTGCGGATGTCAAACGGATGTTCCTCCAAGTCCAATTTGCCAGACTCAATTTTCGAGAAATCTAGAATATCGTTGATCAGTGTCAGCAAGGCATCGCCGCTGCTGCGGATAGTTTCTACAAAATCGCGCTGTTCGCGAGTTAAGCGGGTATCCAGTAGCAAACCCGTCATGCCGATGACTCCATTCATCGGAGTGCGAATTTCGTGGCTCATGGTGGCTAAAAATTCGCTTTTGGCTCTGGTAGCCGCCAGTGCTTGATCGCGAGCTTTTGCCAAATCAACGCCTGTTTGCTGGCGTTCGAGTTCGCTTCCCACCCATTGAGCCATGAGTTTTACCAACTCTCTATCTACAAATCGGAACGGTTCTGCCAAAGGAGTTGGAGAAAAGAAGCACAGAGTCCCGTAAACTTCACCTGCCACTGTGACGGGAATTCCCATGTAAGCTTCGATTTTGAAGGCTGGATCGTCCGTGTTGAAGGATAAACCCGAAAACCTCACCGACTCAAAGTAGATCGGTTCTTTTGCCATTGCCGTAGCTACGCAAAAGGTTTTTTCCAAATCGTAGATTTGTTCTTTCACGATCGACCCATCGGGACACTCAACAGCCATTATTTGATAGTTGTCCCCTTGAATGCGCGACAAAATGCCCACGGACAGGCTTAACTGCCGGCATCCCATTGCCAGCAGTTCTTGGAGGCGCAAATCAAAGGTAGAGAGGCGGTTGAACGGGTCTGTACGGGGAGCGGAAGTCACTTGGTACAAAGCTTTGATTGCAGCTTCGCTTTCTCGCAGTTCTTGTTCTGTTTGCTTGCGCGCGCTGATGTCGCGGGAAATGCCGATAATTTCTTGCACTTCGCCGGTTTCGGGATCGCGGATCGTGCGGCCGGTGGTTTCAAACCAAATGTATTTGCCGTCTTTGCGGCGGATGCGGTAGCTGACGGTGTAAGTAACTGGCAGGGCCAGGACTTTCCAGTGAGCTTTGGCGATTGTTTCTAAATCGTCGGGGTGAAAATAATCGTTGGGGACGTGGCCGATTAGTTCAGAAGGTTCGTATCCCAGCAAAGCGCGGCTGGCGGGCGATACGTAAACAAACAGGCCCTGGGGGTTGTGTCTGGTGATCATGTCGGTTGAGTTTTCGGCCATCAACCGATAGCGGTCTTCGCTATCTAAGCGTTCGACTTGAGAATTGCTTAATGCTTCTAGCATTCGGTTGATGGTGTCGGCCAAGCTGGCGAGTTCATCAGCTCCGGCTATATGAACCCGCAAGTCTGGGTCACCGTTGGCTGCGATGTTGCTGACGCTGGTGCTTAAGGAAGCCAATCTCGCCAAGACTAATTTTTCTAGCAACAGCAGGGCGATCGCGCTAAATATTAAACCTACTGCCAGTATTGATAAGGTAAACAGCTCCAAAGTAGCCTGACCTTGGCGGTAGATGATGCGGTCTGCCTCTACTCGCAGCAGCAGTGCTAGTTTGCCGTGGATGTCGCGAATCAGGGCGTATCCTGCGACTAAGCTGTCGCTGAGCGGCTCGACTAAAATTTCTACTGATTTGAGGTTGGAAATTTTGAGTTTGACATTTTCCAACTCCTGCCTCGATCGAGCCATGGACTTGGCACCGTGGCCGGAGTAGTTCGCGGAGCCGACTTTAAAATCCAAACTCGGCAATCTAAAATCCACTGACAGGTGAGTTAGTTCTGAAAGCAAACCGATTTCGCTGCTGTCGAGGTAGCGTCCCAGGATCAGTGTCCCGCGCGGCGGGCCTTGGGCGTTGCTGTTAAAGATGGGCTTTGAGGCAATCAGCAGCGTGGCTTCTGGCAGGGTGAGGACGCCTGTTTTGGCAGAGGGGCGAGATCCTCCGACTGTTGAGGAGTCTCGCAGCGCGTCTGTCAAGTGCTGTTTTAAGCTTTCGGGAATCGGGAGTTCGGTTTGGGATTTCAGGTCGAAACCTTTGCTGAAGATCGTCTGACCGTTGGAGTCGAGCAGTACCAATAAGTTTAGTCTCAAGTAAATAAATGTCGAATCGACGAAATTTGACTTGACAAAATTTTCGTTCCGTGTATTGACGAAAGAGTAAGTATCGTCCCACTCGGCGTAATCTTGGGCGCTGGTGTCTAAATTCGACAAATCGTCATCTAATGCGTCCAAAGCCCGCGCGACATCCTGGCGGACGTACTGTGCCTCCAGGTTGTGAAAATCGTGCAGCAAAATGGTTGATGCAGTGGCATAGAGAACCAGAATCAGGCTGATCAGTGCTGCACCGATGATTAACAGTGTTTTTTTTCGGAGTTGCATGGCGTCGCCCTCCTCACGGTGCTATTAGGCAACTAGCCCGGGGAGGTTTGAGACGTAGGTTGTTTAGCATTGGCGATCGCAAAGCCTGCGTGTTTTGACTGTTGTGGGCTGAGTTGGAAAAACCCTTGGTATTTCCAAGGTATCGCGTATGTCGCCCCCCACAGTCAGTATAGTATTTTCACACCTTTAGCTAGGCAGACCAGAATCCCCACACCATACTCTTAGTTAGGGCGTGGATGAAAGTCGAGCCAGATCCTCCAGAGTATTCTTGGGCGTAGTTCGCACTCCTGGAAAGGAAGGACGACGAAACAAGCGCACCCGGCAGATTCCTCACTAAGGAAATCCGATCTAGTACAAATGGTTGTTGACCCGCCCGAGCGATCGGACAGACAGGCTCATGTAGGGATGACACGCTTACCTGGCGAAAGAACAGATCTCGGGGAAGGAATATCTCTAGCTGGTCGGCTATTGCCGTAAATCCAAGAGATGTGGTACGTAAACAACTGAAACTCCTTGGGAAGCAGGGAGTCTGTCCGATCGCGTGTTTCGGCACTGTGGGAGTGAGGGAACGAACTGTCAAACCTCCGGACGCTGTGTAAGACCGCGATCGTACTCGGTACGAACTGCATCGGAAGTCCCGCTTTCTGGCAACGGTGGATGAAACGGGAAGCCCAGGCTGTACCGCGAGAGCGGGAGCGTGTGGGTACTTCACTTCCCTATTATGCACAACCTATTACCTACCAGTTACGATCTGACGATCGGCATTTTCAAAAGAAACGGGCGATCGAACTCAAAACAGTTCGCGTTTGATAGGGCCTGTGCTCCGGCCGCAGGCAGTTGGCAGAACTTGGTGCTGGGTTGAGAACCCTAACTATTACTATAGCTGCAAAATATTGGGCCTAGAGCGGACTGGCGCGTTTTGTTTGGCGCGCAAAAACGTTCTAAGTCCAAAAGCTATTTTGTCGAGTGTAAATAATATCGTTTCCAGTTGCATCGGAATGATACCGAGGACACCGCGAGAGCCTGAGTCCGTAACCCGATTAATTGTAGGGACACGGGGCACGGCGCGGTGTCTTGACTGTGGGTAATATTAATTCCGATGCTACCGGAGTTGATATCATATCTAATTCTGTAAAACAACGGCGATCGGGTTTGTATTGAGGACTTTCTTCCTCAACATTCCTGGACGCAAAAACCAGGTTTCTGCACGTAATTTGGTCGTATACGCTCGAACGTGACAACGATCGACAGGTTTGTTTATTGAAGCGTGCGTCCTGGACTGCCTTTGCTATTTTAAATGAATAAAAACGGCTAATTAAGATGTAGAAATTCATAGGTTTTACTATCTTCAACAAAACTCTATTAGCGGGTTTACTAATAACATTAAATAGTGCAAAAAAATAAATAAACCCGCTCCCACCCCAGGATAAAACCCTTTACTAAAAATAGTGCCTGATGTCAGTATAAACTCACATCAGGCACTATCTGCAATCCGATCGCAACTTGAGTCTTGTTTACCGGATGACGGCTAAAGCACCGGCGCCTGCTGCTGCTGCGGCCGAGGAAAGAGCGGTGAAAAACAGCCACCAAGAGGCAACTTCTGCTGCTTTTCGGGTTTCTTCTGCTTGTTTTTCGGCTTGTAATTTGATGCTTTCGAGGCGAAGCTGCGCTTCTTGCTGCAAGCGTTCTGCTCTTTGCAAGACGCTGTTGCGGCTTCTCTCTATTTGGTCGATCAAGCGGTTGGCATCTGCTTCGGAAATGTCCTCGCGGGAACTAATTAGTGCTACTAAAGTATCGCGGTTGAACTGACCGAGCCGATCGCGCAAAGCATCAAATCCGGCTTGCGGGTCGTCAAATAACTTCCGCACGTCCCGCGTAATGCCTTCGTAATTTAGTTCAGGGCGATCGAGCGAATTGAGGTAATCCCGAATTTTTCCGAGAATCCCGTCAATTACCGACTGAATTCGCTCCTGTATTTTCTGAATTTGCATTGCGAACTCGTCGCGCACCGACAAAATTCCATCGACAATGCGATTGGCTTCTGCTTCAGAAATATCCGGCCGCTGAGACAGCAGAGAAACAACTGTAGCTCGATCGATGTGCGACAGGCGCTCGCCCAAACTGTAAGCGCCGACTTTCGGGTCGTGTAGCAGCAGTTGCAAGTCGCGCTTGATGGCTTCGGGATTTAATTCATCCTTGCCCGTATTGCGCAAGTAATCTTCTAAAACACTCTGAAAATCGTGTACTTGGCTTTGCATCCGCTTTGCCAAACGGCGCGGCGCTTTCACAATCGAGCCGAGGGTTTCCTGCACTTGGTCGATAATTTGATTGACTTGTTCCTCGCTCAAATCTTTTCTCTGAGAAAGCAGTTTTACCAAAGTATCGCGATCGACTTGAGACAGGCGGCCGCGCAGCGCTAAAGCTCCTTCTTTAGGATTTTCCAGCAGTTTTGTCAAATCCCGCTTAATCCCTTCAGGATTGAGTTCTGATTTGCCAGTATTGCGAAGGTAATCTGCAAGGGCGGTTGTGGTTTGATCGTACTGATCCTTAGCTTTTTGGGCCAACTTTTGCGGCGCGTTCACCGCGCTGTGCCAAGTTTCTTCGGCGCTGTCGAGAAGCTGATTTACTTGGTCTTCGCTGAGGTCTTTCCGCTGAGATAGCAATTTTACCAAAGTTTCGCGATCGAACCTAGAAGCTCTAGCTCTCAGCGCCCACATTCCCGCTTCCGGATTGTCCAGCAGCGTTTTGAAATCGCGCTTGATGCCTTCGGGATTGAGTTCTTCTTTGCCCGTAGACTTCAAGTATTCTTGCACTCTTTGCCACTGGTTATCTAGTCGGACTTGTGCTGCTTCTTGCAGACCTTTAGCATCTGCTAAAACTACATCTCGCGTCCTTTCCAAATCTTTAACAATCTGTTCTACTTCTTGGAAGCCGAAGTTTTCACGACCTCTGAGAATTTGCACGAAACTGTCGCGGGTGTAAGGAGAAAGCCTCGCGCGCAACTGTTCGTAACTAGCGTCGGAATCCTCTAAGATTTTTTTGAAATCGCTCCCGATACCTGCTGCTGTAAGTTCTTCTTTCGGCGTCAGCTTCAGATAAGTTTCCACCCGCCACTGCAAATCGCGAGCTTTTTCTTGCTCCTCGGCAAAGATCGCGGTTTGTAAAACGCGCTGTCTAATTGCTTCTAATTCCTGGGAAATTTCTTTAATTTTGTCTTGGGTAAAAACGCCTCTACTAGCCAAGATTTCGGCAAAATTAGACTGTTTTAGTTTTTCTAATTCGCGGCGCACAGTTCCCGGATCGGCTGTAGGATCGTAGATAACGTCCCGAAATTCGCGCTCGATCGCTTGCGGGTTCATCTGCCACGAATAAGTGTTGAGCAAGTAGTTTTCTACGTCGGCACGAATTGGGCTGTAAGTTACGGGTTCGCCTTTGACTTGAGCGGTAATTTTATCAGCTTGCTGGCCAACTTTGTCTTTAGCTTCTTTGAGCTGACCGATTACTTTTTCAACATCTAAGTCAGAAATATCCGTGCGACCCAATACTATTCCCATTAAAGCATTGACTGCCATTGTCGTTGCTTGCGACATCATGGTCGGGCTTTGTCCGGAATTTTGACCGCCCAGATTGCTGAGGGCTTTTTCTACCCTATTTGCCAATTTATCTGAGACCAAATCTCCCGATTTTGCAGATTTGAGATAGTCTACTAATTGGGCGATGCCGTCTGATTGCTGCCCTTGTTTTCCTACTTGTTTCCAAGCATCTTGAAGTTGGTCTACAATCCGGTTTACATCGCGTTTTGATAAGTCCGATCGCGAACTTACTAAATCTACGAGAGTTTGCCGGTCGAGATTCGGCAAGTTTTCGCCAGCAACTGCTTTGAGTTGGGGATCGTTGAGCAATTTTTCAAATTCGCTGCGCATCGCTTTGATGTCTAATTCAGGCGGTTTGAGGCTTTGGATGTAGTCTTCGACATTTTCGCGCAAGCTTGTGGGGTCGATCGCGCTACCGAGTTCGTGACCCACTGCTGCTGCTGCTGCTTTCGCTGTGGCGACTACTTGGTTGCTGGCTGCTTTTGCGCCTAGGGCCGAGGCTGCGGTGCCGACAATGGCTTGAACGCCTGATGTCGCGGTATTGACGACAGAACCGATCAAGGAACCGACGGTGGTGGAACTAACCCAGACGAGTAGTGAGAAATAGGTAGCCCACACGACTAAACCGACGATCGCCCCTAAACCGGGACTGCTAATCAAGCTGAGCTTTACTGCTAGCAAGCAAGCAAAGAATAGGGCGACGGTGACGGTGACTAGCGTCCAAGTGCCTACCTTTCGACCGATGTGGCGGACTGGAGAGCTGCCGCTATCTGAGTGGTGGCCGTCGTCGTGGGATTGTCCCATGTAGGAAAGGCCCGCGGCTACTGATAAATTTGTTAGCAAGAGTTGGAAAGCGCAGGCGAGTACGACTCCAGCTATCAAGGCGATAAAAAATTGCGGCCCGGAATAGAGGAGTGCTGCGTCTTCTGCTGTGTTTGTAGTAGTCTGCTCTAGTGGCACTTGAGCCAGCCAGAACCCGATGTTATACAGTTGTGGATTTATTGGCAAATTTTGATACATAGTATATGCCTCGTTAAGGGGTGGGTGCGCGCGATCGTTAGCGCGAGTTAACTAATGTATAGTTTTAGACTTATGCCCCCAATGGCAAGCATCGCCTTATTGACGAGCTAAAGCATCCCCCTACAGTTGGAAGTGTAGAAATATGTCTGCGGCCGGCTATCACTTTAGGGATATGTGTGCTAGGTAAGTTGGCAGTTGTTAAATTGTTAGTTCTGAGTTATCTGTAAAGCGCGCTGCGGCGCATCCGAAATAGATGGTAGTAATGATAAGTCGGATTAAAATCATCGCAGAGGCAAATCTTTGGTCGATCGATATTAAGAGTAGGCACAGAAGCCCAGACAAATTGTTCACAATCGATCGACCAATGCCATAACAAATTAGCTTTCAAGGAGTTCGATCGTGCAGCGCGAAAGTCATGCAATTATTATTGGCGGCAGTTTAGCAGGACT
>JAICRN010000025.1 GCA_025937335.1 Microcoleus sp. TY_ISSM_2_bin.22 | reverse complement strand
TTGCTTCCCCACCAACCAAATTTGTCGCAAGTATTCTCATAAAAAGCATACATTTGAGCAAACATGGCTTGGGGAATTTCATCCCCAGTCAGCGTTTTTACCAACAAACCAGCTTTGTCAACTGCGTTGCGTTCGCGCTTGATATTGCGGCGCTGGTTGGCATTAAATGCCCCTAAATAATTGTCAAAATTTTGATAGCCTTGATTTTGCCAAATATAGCTGTGGTGCAGCCAACTGCTGAAACCGTGGCGTTCCATTCTTTCGCGCCATTCGGGATCGACGTACAGGAAATTGCAGCCGGAGATATTGTGCCGATCGCAAAAATGGTCGATCGCGCTTACCATTACTCCGGTTAACTCGTCTTCATCTTCCCCCTCAGCAATCAAAAACCGATAGCCTTCAGCCGGAGTAAACGGCGTCATTCCCATCAATTTCGGATAATATTTAATGCCCAAACGTTGAGCTAAATCGGCCCACTGATTGTCGAACACAAATTCGCCGTAGCTGTGGCTTTTGACATAAAGTGGCGCGCCAGCAATCAACTGTTTGTCTCGCCAGACAGTCAAGTGATGCGGCAGCCAACCGGTTTTACCTGTCGCACTACCGGAGGTTTCGAGATTGTTCAGCCAATCCCATTCCAGAAAAGGAGTTTTTAGCGGCATCGCCAAGGCATCCCACGACGCTTGCGGGATTTCGCCTATTTTGCTAATCCAGGCTACAGAATAATGAGCTTTTGGCTGTTCCAGCATAGGGAGATTTGAGCGTAGAGCGATCGAACTTCATTTAAGTTAATATAATTTCCCGTGTTTATGGGTATTTTCACTCTGTGAGCGATCGACCCGATAATGCAAAAATACCTCTTGCCCCACCTGTTTTACAGCCAAAAGCTCCAATTTCGGCGCTAAATGCGCTAAAAAACCCTTTCCCTCCACAGGTGTCGGTGCATCCGCGCCACCCAAAATTAACGGGCAAACCGTCAACCAGAGTTCGTCTATCAAGCCAACAGCAAGTAAAGACGCGACGAGTTTTCCCCCGCCCAGAATCGCCAAACGTTTGATACCGAGAGTTTCTAGCTGTTGAAACGCATCAATCAAATCAATTTCTCCCTCTGCGGTTTTCGCATAGATAATTCGATCGAACATCGAAGGAAGAAGGAAGAGGGAAGAAGGAAGAGGAGACGGCAAAGCCGTGTCCCTACTGTCTGGCCCCGTCAGCAGCCACCGAGGTACCGGTTGCTGGAAAAACCGCAAGTTTGGGTCAAATTGGGACGATCGCGAACATACAATTTGCACCGGCTGTGGGGGCTTCCCTTGCAGTTCCCTCTGTTTGACCAATTCCGGCGAAATCACTCTCATCGTCGTCCCATAAGCCTGTAACGTGCCGTTGCCGAACAAAACCGCGTCACTTGCTGCTACTTGCTGTTCGAGGTGGGCTTTGTCGTTGGCTGAACCGAATCTCGCGGGCGATCGTACTGCATCTGCAATTTTACCGTCAGCACTGATCGCGAGAATGACTGTTGCGTGAGGTTGATCGATGTTATCTGTCATTAATTTATGAAAGGTGCGCACTACATCCTATTTAACTAAGTAACTTCACGGATATATCGCTGTTCTGTCACTGTGATGGGAGTATAATAGCCGAAAATGCTCCAAACCCAGTTGCTGTCTGTGGATGAAGCCCGCGCCCGCTCGACCGACCATCAATTTTATCGATCGATATTGTGCCTTCTATAGAAATTTGTTTTCAGATTTTAGGAGTTTTGAGACTTTCACGCAACTACACGTAGGAATGATCTCCTCAGTCGAACGTAAAACTTTACCAGGTATTGCCGAAGTAGTTGCAATAGCTAATGAACAATACATCACTTTTTAACTAAATCTCCAAGGATGAGCTCAACAATTAACAAATCAAAGACTATCTTTCACTTGACAAGCCTTGAACAACAGAAAAATCTTTGTAATTTTTGATGAAACCGGAGATCCACAGAAAGGAAGAAGCACCGGTTATGTGAGTCGGCAATATTTAGGCAAACTCGGAAAGATAGATAACGGAATTGTTGCGGTCACAGCCTGGGGACTAATTGAGCAGATCCATTTTCCGTTAATATTTGAAATTGATCGACCGAAATCACGCCTGAAAGCAGGCGATATCTATTATTCTCAACCCAAGATAGCAGCCAGATCGATCCAAAAGATTCACTAAATGTGAGTTTAAATAGAGCTAGTATTAGCTGATAGCCTATATGATTCAACTAAAATATTTTTCTTAGGATGCCTAGAGCAATTAAAACTAAATTTTCTTGTAGCGATAAAAAGCAATCATGGAGTCTGATTACCAGCAGGGCAGAGGGTTCGGCAAAATAAATGGCGTAAATTCAATCGCATTTTTAGCGATAAAACTCCAGAAGAGCGCTGGATAAGAAAAATAATTTTTGGCAAAAAAGGAGAGCGAAGCTATTGGGAAGTTACCACAGACCCAGAAACTTTACCGCCCAACTCTACTTGGTATGTGATGATAGAAATTCCCGACCTTGGCTACAAAGATGTCGGGAATCTATACGGCTGTAGAAATTAGGTAGAATATTCCCGATCGTTAAGCAAAAATGAATAGGGATGGGCGGATTTTCGTCTGAGTCGTTATCAAAGCATTAAAAAATGGTGGGAACTGGTTAGTAGTGCTTAGGATCGCGAATTAAATAACTTACAATTTTAATTGTTATTGTGGGATGGGCGTCCCGCCCGTCCAAAAAAGGGCGGGCTATAAGAGCCCACCCCACTTTCCTTGTGTAAGTTATTTAATTCTCATTCCTTACTTATTAGTCAGTTTATTCGCGCCCCTTCGAGAGACTCAAATCCATCACCCGTTAATCCTCGTAGTCAGTCATCAATCCGATCTCGCAAAATATTAATTGGGATTTTTCTAAGGGATGGAAAAATTTAGTCAATAATCTCCGCTTAATTAGCCAGCCATTTATCTATTTCAATCTCATCCAACGCTGCTTGAAGATATTTCCGATTCCGCAATAATCTTTGGAATTTCCCAGGCTAATTTCTTCGATAATTTTTTTCCCAGTCTTATTACTCAAACGACTTTTACCCTGATTTCCTATTTTTTCTGCTTAAATTAATAGAAGAGCGATATAACCGGATGCGACTAGATTCGATCGCCCCTAGCTAATGTTGCATGATTTTTGAGATTGGTATTAGATTGGGAAAGACTTACGGAATGCGCTCAAACTAATAGTATTAATGGCACAAATTTTGCGTTGTCAGCTAGGGACACGGCATTGCCGTGTCCTCATGGGTACCTAGCGATCGACATATTGCAGTAAAGTGTCCACACTAGCATTGTGGTCTATGAAAGAAAACAAATGTTTGAAGATGAGTTTTCCTTCTGCATCCAAAACAAACTGAGCGGGCAAAGGAGCACCTAAAGCCTGACCGACTTGATAAGCCCGAAACACTCTTACCTCTGGATCGGACAGCAGAGGCATTTTCAAGCCTAAATCTCTAACTACAATTTGGCTTTGGCGATCGTCGGTACTGGCAACCATCAATAATTCTATATTGCGATCGGCAAATTTTTCCCAGTTTTCATTCAAAGCTTTAATGTGAGGAAAACAGAAAGGGCAATATTGCTTTTCAGTAAAAATCCGCGTAAAAGCCAGAATTACAGGCTTATCGCCCCGATAATTGGACAGCCGCACCAATTTGCCATTATTAATATCAGGCAATTCAAAATCTGGGGTCATCTGTCCCAGCTTCAGAACATTTGTCGCCGGAACAGGCAATAAATTTTGGAAAAACCGCTGATTTAACAAGCCGCTAAAATTAGTAGAGGTCAGCATATTGCCTAATTTGGTAATTGGTAATTGCTAATTGGTAATTAAAACTCCGGTTACATGAATGGGCCGGGCTGGTAGGGACACGTCACTGTCCCTACAAATATAATGTGCTTAAACCGCAGCAAAGAATACCTTAGACTTGACCGGATCGGGAGTCATAGTCTTGTCACCGGGCTGCCAGCCGGCGGGACAAACTTCATCGGGGTGAGACTGGACGTATTGGATAGCTTGCAGAGTGCGGAGAGTTTCGTCCACGTTGCGGCCGAAGGCAAGATTGTTGATAGTAGAGTGTTGGATGATGCCTTCTTTGTCGATGATGAACAGACCTCTGAGGGCAATCCCTGCTTCTGGGTCGAGGACGTTGTAGTCAGAACTAATTGTTTTTTTGAGGTCAGCAACTAAGGGATAGTTGAGGTCGCCGACACCGCCTGATTTGCGGTCTGTTTGTATCCAAGCGAGGTGAGAGAATTCACTGTCAACGGATACGCCGAGGATTTCGGTATCGATTTTCTTGAAGTCCTCGTAGCGATCGCTAAATGCTGTGATCTCTGTCGGGCACACAAAGGTGAAGTCCAAGGGGTAGAAGAACAGGACTACATACTTTTTGCCTTTATAGTCTGACAGTTTAATTGTTTTGAATTCCTGATCCACTACGGCTGTTGCTGCGAAATCGGGTGCAGCTTGACCAACCCGGAGGCATTCACTGGTCATAGATTTTGTTTCCTTTTTTACGAACTGTTACAAATATATCATACTCATAACGACTACAAGTATCTTCTTGAGAAATCAAAAAAACACGCTCTCAATATTGAGAGCGCGGTTTTTTTGATTAAATCATGGCTCAGGCGGGATTTGAACCTGCGACCTTGGGCTTATGAGTCCCCTGCGCTAACCACTGCGCCACTGAGCCAAACTTACTTCACGATTTACTATCGTAGCACGGTAGGGCGAGCTATGTCTTGTTATCGACAAACATAATTTCTAATGACTACCAGTAAAAGTTATGAGTTTTGCTAATCATTCAAAACCCATAACTTTCGACCAGTCGTTACCGAGAAGCGCTGGACTCATCCTCGGGCAGAAAAGCCATTGGGTTGATAGCACCCTGTCCGGCGGGATGAATTTCAAAGTGCAAGTGCGGCCCGGTACTGAAGCCTGTGCTGCCCATTTCTGAAATCTGTTCCCCTTGAGCGACTCTCTGACCTTTTTGCACCAAAATTCGGCTGTTGTGGGCATAGACAGTCTCAGTGCCGTCAGGATGGGTAATTTCCACCAGATACCCGTAGCCGCCGTCGTTCCACTGAGCATAGGTAACCACCCCGTCTGATGCCGCCACAATTGGCGTGCCGATTGGCCCTGCAATATCAATTCCCTTGTGCATCCGTCCCCACCGCCAACCGTAGCCAGAAGTAAGAACGCCCTTAGACGGCCAAATAAACCCGTTAGCCGACTGTTGTTTGCCGTTAGGCAGATAAGTATCAGGGTTCGAGAGCGGAGGCAGTTCTGGAGAAACCATGCGTCCCAAAGACGGGTTGCTCAGGGGGTCGTAACCCTCTGCTCCCAAAGGAGCAGTTGCTACCATCGGCCGATCTTGAGCAGAAGTCGGCGTCAGGTCTATCGGTTGCAGTTCCGCTGCGCTAGCGGGGTCATAACGCTCTTGCTGCTGCTTCTGAACCTGCTGGGACCAGGCTCTCGACGGCGGTCTGCTGATTTCGTTCTGCACCGCCTCAGTATAGTCGGGGGTGTATAGATATGGATTGACACTAGGGAGTTCTTCAGACGGGTTGCCCGAGGGCCCGTCAGTGGGAGTCAGGGAAACTGCATTTGCGCCGATCGAATTGCGCTCGGCACGATATTCCTCTCGCAGCCTCACAACTTCTGCCCTCAAGCGTTCGGCATAAGGGTTGAGAGCCTGCTGGGTGGAGAGAGGCTCCGGATTCGACTCGGGTAAAGCGCTAGTTTGAGCGGCATTTAAACCTTGGGCGCTAGCATTTGGCAGGCCCGCAGGCTGAGGGTATTCTCCCGTAGCGATGGCGGTAGCCGTTGCATTTGCTGACTGGGGCAGGGCACTGGTGTCAACTGCACCTGTAAATGTTGGTTCGCCTTGAAGCTCCAGCTTCCTTGGGTCGCTAATCGCTTGAGAAACTTGAGTTAGCGAAATGCTGTTAATTTTGGGAACCATCGGCGCTGAAATATTGTTCAGACCTTCCAAGTTCGCCAGGGGAGACACAACGGGCACTGTTGGCGCGGATGCTGCAACGCCAGCGTCGGCTATTTCCGGGGTAGAGGAGCTGGGATTCAAAGATGCGGGAACTGAAGCTGCCGACCACACAGATGTAGAGTTGGAGGCAGAATAAGAGGCTGCCGCCTGCACCGCTGGATTATTTAACCGAACTTGAGGAATTTTCAGCCGTTGATTGACATTCAGCAAGTTGGGGTTGCCGAGCTTGTTGACGGAGATCAGCTCATTGGGCGATACCCCGTGACCTTTGGCGATCGCATCTAGGGTATCTCCCGGACGCACGCTGTAGAGCATCTCAGCCGGCGTGGCGGTACTGCCCGCAGGGGGGACTAGCACAGCCGAGGGCAAACTGGGTGTTGCCAGAGACTGTTCAATTGACTCGAATGCTCGATCGGCAGATGCTGCTTGACCGACCCCAGCATTTGGAATTATAGGTGTCGCCCCGAGGTCGGGAATAGCTGTCTGAGTTGCATATCCGGGGGATGCCAGCGTCGGTGCTGACTCCGGCAAAGATGCTGCAGGTGTAGATGAATTTGCTCCCCCCTCAGACCCGAACAGGGTTCGATCCGATTCTGTAGTGCGGTTTTCCTGTTTTTTCAAACTGTCGATCGCCCCGTCTGCGTTCGGGCTATCGATCGAACCTTGTTCCGATACCGTCGTGCCCAGCGGAGTTGCTGCTGTTGATGGCTGCCCTGACAGGGCTGCACTATCCAACGGATCGGAGCCAGTCAGATTTAACTCTTGTTCGGGATTGACTGCTGCGCGATCTAGCGAAGCCGCGGTATTGCCGGCGTTCTCTTGTGGCGCGGCTTCCGTCACCGTCGGAATTCTGAGTTCTTGGCCCACTTGGAGTGGGGTATCGGGTTTGATGCTGTTGGCAGTTGCTAGTGCCAACGGTTCAACTTCATAGTCCCGAGACAGTTCCCAAATGGTTTGTCCCTGCTGCACCTTAACCGCCACCGGGTCAGAAGGCGATCCGGGCTGTTCGACCCTGGAACCGTCAACTTGTGCGGCGGTAGCGGGCCCGTTGGCCGAGACTGGCTGTACTTCAGCGGTGGATTCTGATGTCGGTGCGAGTTCAGACGCGCGAGCGCTGTCTCCATTTCTCGGTAGCAGGATGCCAGAAGCACCTACCGATATTGCCAGCCCGATCGTGGCGAGAGAGCGAACTCTGCCAGTGCTGAGCGTTGTCTGTTTCGACGGTTCTGCTGAACTGTCTCTGTCGATTTCACTAGCCTGAACAGGCTTAATTTGGGGATATGTTCGTTTCAAAAAAACGACCTCCTACTGAGAAGCGCTAACTGTCCTTGGAAACACTCAAGGGGATCGCATGACGCTGAATTTAAATCAACAAGCAAAAATATTCTGATTGTTGAGAGCTATCATGCTTAGGCCAGATTACCTTGCTTTTTTAATTTAGACAAGCTCGAACCGTCATAAATTTTAAAAATATCGGTTCAACCTGCTGCAACTACACCCCAAAAGCCTTACACCGCAATAGTTGGAACGAATATATAAAATCTGCGTTCCGGTAAGGCTCAGACTATCACCTATTATCCGACTCTACGCTAATTTCCGGACAGCTTACAACCGTATATTTACTAGATATAGCGTTCAGACCCAAGCCTGTGCTCCCTTCAAGCCCTAAATCGGTGAAATTCTCTGTTTTTGTTGTTGAATTGTCTTGCGAGTAATTTGGTGTAGCTGATAACAATCTGTTTTTGGATGAATAAAATATATTAATCTCAGCTATCTAGATTCTCCTGGCTTTGATACAAATTTCTTATATTTAAATGGAAATTTGGCCGCCCTCGGCAGCTCTTAAATATCTATATATTTATGTGTTGATAATGATTTATCCCAGCTCGCCCAACTGTCGTTTAGCCTCAAATAAACCTACAGCGGCGCTGACGGAGAGGTTCAAACTCCTCACTCCAGGCTGGCTCATAGGAATAAAAACTGTGGCGTCGCAGGCATCTAAGACAAATTGGGGAATGCCTGCAGTTTCCGAGCCAAACATCAGCCAGTCGCTGGGCTGAAATTGGAATTGCGCGTAACTACATCGCCCGCCAGTGCTGAATCCGATCGCTCGTCCCCCGCGCTGCTGCCGACAAGCCCCAAAAGCCGCTAAGTCTTCGTGGCAGTGGAGATTAACGTAGGGCCAGTAATCTAAGCCGGCCCGTTTCAGGTAGCGATCGCTAATTTCAAACCCCAGCGGGCCGACTAAATGCAGTTCCGTGCCTGTAGCAGCGCAAGTGCGGGCGATATTGCCAGTATTTGGGGGAATTTGCGGGTGAATCAAGACAAGTTGGGGCATGAAGCTAATTAACAGCGCTAAGTACAGCTCTTGGGAAATCTAGAAATCTACCCAAAGGTAGATATAACTTATAGCTTTTATTTATGGCCTTTGTCGAGTGCCATTGATTAAAAATTCTGATTGGTTTTTAGGAGCAGCTCTGTAACTTTTTCGCACAAGATTCGGGCTATTTGTATTGTTTGCTGAGTACGCATAGCCAGGAGGCTCTGAAAGCCCCCCTTATAATAACGGCGGGTACTTCACGCAACTAACTGGGCGCACAAGTTGTCTTCGAGCTCCCATTCTTGGTGAGCCATCCCCTGAATTCCTTGCAGAATAATATTGCGGGTGTCCGAACCGCCCTCGTGCAGCTTCAACCACTGCTGGGCGGTGTTGCCTTCCCGGAGAATCTTTTTGAGCGGCGAGAGAAAGCAGCTAAAGCCGCGTTTTTTGGCTATAGGCCAGACTTCTCGGTAAATTTCCTCAATCCAATCTCGTGCCAGAATAGTTCTGCCGTCTTGCCAGTGGGTGAGTTCAGCATCCAAACTTTGCCGGGATGCAGCAATTTCGTTGGCGTCTGTCAGAGCAACTAAGTCTTGGTTGCGGGTGCCTGCAGGCAAGGTGCTGAGTTCTAATGGGTCTAAGCTGGGGTCTTCCATCATCTGCCAAATGCGAGCTTCTAGTAAGGCAGTGATCGCCAGCAGGGCCAGAGGATTGACTTCAAGGTCGCAAATTCTCAGTTCGAGGCGGTTGAGACAGTAGGGGCGACGATCGCCATTTGGCCGCACGGCAGACCACAAATGGCGGACGTTTTGCATGGTGCCGAGTTCTAACTGTTCTTCAGTCCACTGAATGTAATGTCTGTGACTTTCAAACAGGGGGACGACGGCTGGAGTTTTGGGAAACAAACCCCACCGAGTGGAATGATAGCCAGTGACTTCGCCGTCGAGGAAGGGGGAAGAGGCGCTCAAGGCAAGGTACAGCGGTGCTTCAAGCCGAACGAGGCGAATTGCCCGCATCAGCAGTTCTGCTTGGGAGATCCCGATGTTGATGTGAATGCTGGCGGTGACGACTTTGGTGCCGTAGGTTTGCTCGATGTAGGTGTGGTAGGGATTGTTGGGATCGGATCGGTAAAATCGATCGCTCCCTCCGAGAGACAAGGTACTTCCCGGCAGCAAGGTATAGTCGCCCAATTGTTTGAGATACTCGCGCAGCCGGACTCGCGGCTTGACTAAGGCGCACAGCAGGCGATCGTAGCTGCACAGCGGGGCGGTCGTGTACTCCACATTGCGACTATCAGGCTCCCGGACAAATCCCTCTAGATCGGCGACTATGCGATCGGAGAGACCGACCACATCACCTTGTGGCGTGCCGGTATACATTTCTACTTCAAAGCCTTTTGATAGCAGCACGTTTGTTCCTCAGCTAAGTTGAGTGCTAGTTTCTAGTATCCCAAAAATTGACCTGTTCATACTATCTTCCAAGAGGCAGAGTTGAACTTTTTCGCGACTGGCACTGAAACCCGGTTTTGAGGCATCGAGCAAGTTTGAGCATTTGTGTGTTAGTTGCGGGCCGAGGTGGCAAATCCTGGTGCCGCAAAGAGCTTCCGAGGCGGTTTTAGAGTTAAAAAGGCTGTTTGTTCGATCGCGGGCGTGTTGAATTCGGCATTCGTGGCGATCGTACTTATGCCTCTGGGAACGCACCCTTGCCTCAGACAAAAGTTAGAAAGCACTGCCTACTACCTTCCTGCTAGCTTCTGCCTAGTGCCTTCGTTCCTTCTTTCCTCTTCTTTCTTTCCTCTTTCTTCTCATGTCTTCCTTCTTTCTTCTTCCCTCTTCCTTCTTCATTCTTCCTTCGACATATGTTTTCAGCCTTGAGGGGGATAGCCGCAGATATATCTTGGGTGAGATTCTAAAAGAGGACTCTGCAATATTTTTGAGTTATTATTAATCCCTAGAAATCCCTGTGAAAGAGCAAGAAAGAATTCCTCCCAATTTTTGGAATATGGTAAGCAATTTAGCTTTAGTCCGGTTTTTGCTTTTATTTGCTTCTGGTTGGGCTGGACTCCAACTTTTAGCTTACTTTGAAACAGCAGTCGCGGTGTTCAGTATTGCTGCACTCGTGGCTTTTTTGCTCAACTATCCGGTGCGAACTCTCCAGCGATTTTTACCGCGAAGTTTAGCTGTCGCCTTCGTTGTCTTGCTCACCATTTTAGTTTTTGGCGGTCTCACCGTCACCCTAGGGGTCACTCTTTTATCTCAAGGACAGCAATTAATTGACAGCATGACTGAATTTGTGAATGCTCTGGCACCTCTGTCCGAGCGCATCGAATCCTTCCTGCGGGCGAGAAACCTGCAAGTTAACCTGCGAGTTATTGAGGAACAACTGCGAAATCAAGCTTTGGCTGGAGTTGTTTCGAGTATTGCTTTTTTACAAGTATTTTTAACCAACTTATTGAATTTAATATTAATTATGGTGGTGGCTTCTTTCATGTTACTAGATGGAGAGAGGCTGTGGCTGTTGGTTCTTAAATTTATACCCCGACACCTGCACAGGCGTTTAAGTGTAACAATAGAGCGAAACTTTTTAGGATTTTTTCAGGCACAAATTCTGTTAATGTTATTTTTAACAACAGCAAGTTTTTTAATTTTTCTGCTGTTAGATGTAAAATTTCCCTTGATTTTAGCCTTTATTATCGGATTGTTTGATTTAGTTCCAGGGATCGGAGCGACCCTGGGAATTAGCTTAGTTTGTTTTATTGTATTGTCTCAAAGTGTGTGGCTAGCTTTAAAAGTATTGGCAGCTTGCATTGTTTTGCAGCAAATTCAAGACAACTTTATTCATCCGAGACTCATGCAAAATTCGCTTAACCTCAATCCGGTAGTGGTATTTTTTGCACTGTTAGTCGGGGCGAGGTCGGCAGGACTTTTAGGCATATTTCTGGCTATTCCGCTAGCGGGAGTAATAGTTAGCTGGTTTGAAATTGAAGAAATGCAAGCGGAAGGTTAATTGATACAGCGATCGTATTTTATATCAAATCCGGCTGACAAATCTGGTTTTCACTTACCTACTAGAAGTGCGATGCTTCAAAAACTCTCCTTTGCCCAACCCGACACTAAAAGTAAATAGAAAAAAGCTAAGTATGGTGTACATATCCGTGCTAACCTTACTGCGTAAAGTCAATGAATAAATTGTAAGTCAGTAGGAAATCTTTCTTCTTCTGGTTCTGGATCGTAAATGTAATCGCAGTCAAAGCGCAAAGCTTGAGAGTGGCGACTTATAGAAAATCCGCAATTACTCACCATTTCTGTAGTAAAAGTTGCCATGACTAACTCAATCAGCTTTCTGTAAGAAATGTTAGGGAGTTGAACGTAATAGGCGCGTCTGGCAAAAAATATTCTCTCATCTTTCGGGAGAATTATGCCATTAATTCTGTGTGCGTGTTGAATCGGCTTGATATAGGTTTCAATAAACTGCGACTGATTTTTTTGCAGTCTGGCTAATCTTTCGTGTTGCAACCAGCTCATTTGAAACACAATTTTAATAAATTCAAAACCCAAAATGTAGTTAAAAACATTATTGCGTTCTTCTGTACTCAAGACGAAGCGGAGTGCAGATTCTAAATATTGGTCTGTTTCTCGGCGCGCTTGTTGAGCTGAGTGGATGTAAAATTGTTTGATGTAGCTTCTTAAATCTGATTCGTTTAATTGTTTTTTGACTCGGAATCTGATTAAATACTCTTTGACTCGGTGTAGAGTATCTACATCTTCAAACATTTTTGAGACTAAACCGTCGGCTGTATAGTCATCTAAAAATTCTGCTTGCAAGTCGGGAGTCGAGGCGCACAATATGTAGCAGAGGGACAAGACATAGCGCCGCTGGTTCCAAGGCAAGCTTTGGGCCCAATCTTTAACTTCTACAGGGAGTTTTTCCAGCACGGTATCTGTGTGGGGGCGTTGAGCAAGGTCGGCATATTTATGTTTTTGTTGAATCATTGCCTGGAACCTTAACATTAGTAAATTGACCGGGTAATATATCGCAGGTAAGTAGGATTTTAAAGTAGAGTCGAGGAATAGAAACTTAATATTTATTTTTTATATATCTTAAGATACATGACGTAGCGGGTACAGGGGGTGATCTGTCTCACACTTTTTGGGACTTGTCATCACAACTGTTAGTTTTCTGTATCACATTTTGAGGCCGCGAGTGTCACTAGAGAAACTTATCCACGTCACTGGGGTAACGGCGGGTTTGGTTGATTATTAAGAAAGGGTGATTCATAACTCTTTGTTAGTAATGATTGCTGAGGTTAATTATGAACTCGACTACAAGTATTTTTCCTAAAAATCACTGCCAACACTTAAGTTTTGGCGATCGCCTCGTCCAACCAGTGCGACAGTGGCTCGATCGCATTGCAGTGGGAGATCCGCAAGTAGCTCGGTGGTTATGCCAAATTATACCTGCACAGTGTCCTTTTGAGAGAGATATCCAGCTATTGGGACACCATCTTTTCCACATACCACCTATGTGCAAGCTGAATCCTGTGTATGAAGAATTAGTGGGGTTGCGTTTTCGGTCGCTCTCCTTTTTGGCTGACGTGTGCGGGGAGGATGTAACGCCCTACTGCTAATTGAGGGGTGTCATACCTCGATCGCTATTGATGTGAATCGTGTACGGGGTGCGTGAAACTGCTAGTTGTTCGATCGGTAATTTCAGTCATAATCGTTGATAATATCACTGGATGCCTCTAAATAGGAGCAGGCATCCATCGTTGCGGTTAAGCCCAAAATAACATCAAACGGTAACATAAAAAATATTTTTACAAAAATAATTTAACAAGCTACTTTGGCACAGGGAAGTGAATATGTTTAACGCAACTGAACTGCTGATTAATGCTTTTTTAAATCGGCTGATTGAAGGCTACCGCTACACCTACGGCGGGTTCAAATCTGACTATGGTGAAATTATTGCTTGGGTAGCGAGTATGGCTTTGGAAAATATTGCTAATAGCGATGCTCTTTACCACAATGTGGAACACACTATTTTAGTGACATTGGTGGGACAGGAGATTCTGCGCGGCAAACACATCCGCGAGGGCGGTGTTTTATGTGAACATTGGCTGCATTTCCATATTGCTTTGCTGTGTCACGATATCGGGTATGTCAAAGGGGTTTGTCGGCAAGATCGAACTGATTTGAGACTGTATGCAACGGGGATAGACGATTTGCAAGTGAAGCTACCTCCGGGGGCGACGGATGCGAGTTTGACTCCTTATCATATCGATCGGGCAAAAATGTTTATTGACGAGCGTTTTGGCGGTCACAAACTGATTGATGCTGAGCTGGTTAAGCGTAATATTGAGCTGACTCGTTTCCCGGTTCCTGCGGATGAAGATTATCAAGATACTGTGAATTATCCCGGTTTGGTTCGGGCGGCCGATTTAATTGGTCAGTTGAGCGATCCGCGATATTTGCAAAAGGTTGCTGCGCTGTTTTACGAGTTTGAGGAGACTGGTCAAAATCAGGTTTTGGGGTATCGCACTCCTGGGGATTTGCGGGAGGGATATCCTAAGTTTTATTGGAATGTGGTTTATCGCTATGTCAAGGATGCGATCGGCTATTTGGAACTGACGCAGCAGGGGAAACAAATTGTTGCTAATTTGAACGCGAATGTGTTCCGGGTGGAGCATTCTGAAGTGGGACTTGAGGATGTGGCTGTAGTTCGTTGATTCCTTGTCCGCCACGAGGAACGAAGCAATCCCATATCATCTAGGGTCAATTGACCACAATTCCTATAGGGGCAGGTTCACCAATTGGAGTTTAGACTAAGCAGGTCAAAAAGTGCGATCGCGAGCGAGACTGGCAAAAATTCATCAAGAACGGCAACGGTCGCTGGCGACAAGCTATGAGGGTTCACCATGAGATAGATACCGCAGACCGTTGACGTTCTCGGAGACATTGCGACTGACCCTTAACGAGCTGGCAGAAAATTAATGCGGACGATGTGAGGGTATAGTTTTGAACAAGGTTTGACCGTCAGGCGTGACACAAACAGAGAAATCACAGCGCAAAAAAAACTGTCTGCAATTGTAATGACAGACAGCATAAGGGTAGAAGATTGAGAATTCAGCTAAAAATCTCAAATCTACCTGCCTGCAAAGTTTGAACAATTACGGGAATTTCGTCAACTTGGTTATGAATGTCTCGGCAATGCCTGCATACGCCACCTTTGAACTAGCAGACGCGATAATGACGACTCGCCACGTCTCATGTGCGAGGAGATGAGGCCCTAAATCCTTTGTTTCGGCGTGAGTGGTCGAGCGTCTACGAAGCGCTGCAAGATTGTAGACCAGACCGAGACCAATTGATGCAACTGTACATCCAACAGATGTCAGAAGTAGAACGTCCAGTATTAGCGATCGATCGTACGGCATGGTTAAGACCCCATGCACGTACCCTCAAAGAACGTACCTATGAACATCAACCCACAGCCTTACCCCACGGTATACCTGTTGGCATCGGTCAAGGATATAGTACGATCGCACTAATACCTTCCATGAGCGGGAGTTGGGCGCTGCCCTTGAGACATGAACGTATTACCAGTTGGGACAACCCCATCGGTAAAGGCGCTGAACAATGGGCAGCGAGTATGTGAATATCTTCAGCATAGACCGATCGCTCTATTTGATAGCTCGTCAAGGGTGTGCCCCTTTGGTTAAAGCCACCGCTGCGATCGCCGCTAATAAATTAATGCGTATTCGCTCCAATCGTTGCTTATGGTCAACACCCCCAGCCTATAGTGGTAGAGGACGGCCAAAAATTCATGGAAACCAGTTTAAGCTTAACGACTCCTCTCTTCTGGTGCGAACCAGAACAAACCCTGGAATCCCTTGAGCCGAAACTCGGACGAATCAGGTTGAGAACATGGGATAACTTACATTTCCGAGGTAGTCCCAAACATCCGATGACTCTGATTTTAGTAGAACGCTTAGACACTTTCACGGGTCAATTAAAAACTCAACCTTTGTGGTTAGTTTGGGTTAGTGTTCTAATGCCACCTCTTACAGAAATTTGGCAACTATATCTACGTCGTTTTGCCCTCGAATACTGGTATCGCGAGAGCGAAACAAACATTGCATTGGACAATTCCGAAGCTAAGCACAAAGCGAACAATGTGAACGATGGAGTGATTTGATGCCATTGCTAACTTGGCAATTATGGTTAGCTCAAGATTTAGTCAGGGAAATTCGTCTACCGCAGGCATTAGTCTCTCCCTGAATAGACACCTGGAAGGGTTGCACAATCAATGCTTCCACTTTTAATCAGGATTGGAAGTCCGGCTGTTGCTCCGAAACGGCGAGGAAATTCAGACGGATGGCAAACAGGAAAACCTCGCACTCGCCTGATGTCGCTATCCTGTGGTCAAAAAGGGTAAAGGTCGGTTTCAAAACTCGTTAACATCGATTAGTTAACCTGGTCAGCTCTCTCTAAATTCACCACATTTTTTACTCAGCGTTAGCTGAGTAAATTTGTGCTTAGTCTAAACTCCAAATCTAACCAAAGTGGCTTTGCCCAAAGGCGGACTTTCACACTGGAGACAATCGAGAACTAACTGCCAACGTTGAGCCACGACTCATTTCTTCAATTACTTCATCATCAGAGATGCCTAAGTAGGCTTGCAGAATAATTGCCAAGGCAATTTGTGCAGGAGGAACTGGGCCCTGACCCACGGTGCTATCTTTAAAGATTGTCGCCAGTTCAAGAATGGAACTCATCATTAAATATCAATGAACGGTTGAGCCCTTAGAAACGTGAAAAGCTTGGCTCGTTTAATGCGTTTGATAATCAACTCTTCCTGGTCTAAAAGTTCAATTGGAGGATGCCATAAGGAAGGACGCATAGGGTTTTTTCTTTCTTTCTGATGGTTAGAATTTAACAGGCTCCTCAATTCAGATACCATATCTACCCGGTTTTGTCAATATCTAATACTGTACCGATGCCCTAGCAATGGTACGACTATATGGAAGAGCATTAAAAGGTCAAAGAGCGAGAGGAGAAAAACCACTAAAAAGGGAAACAAATATTTCTTTAATATCTGCGTTTTCGAGCACAGAAGTAGTTGCTTCAAGAAATATTTATGGTGCAGTAAGTGGAATAACATTTTTGTTGCATTTATCCTGATAGAATTAGTCCCTAAACTTGGGAAAGGTGCTTGTGTAGTTATGGATAATGCTAAAATTTATTGCGGAGAAATGGTGAAAGAATTTATCGAAGAGGCAGGAGCCAAGTAAATTTATTTATCTCCTTACTCTCCCGAGTTTTCCCATAGAAAATTTTTGGTTAAAAGTGAAATTTATGTTAAAAAAACTTAAAACCAGAAATTATTTAGACTTACTTGATGCAATTACAGATGCTATGGTACAAGTTACTAAAAAAGATATTTATAACTGGTTTGCTCATTGTTGCTACTGTACCTCATGACTATAGGAAACGCTACAAATAGGACTACCGTATTTTTAGAGATAAAACATTAGTTATTAAATAAATTATCATCTTGACCTCCCTGCAAGTTTTTGACCATTATCTGTTCACGGGTTTCTTCAAAAGTCAGAGGCAAGGAGCGATTTGCTTTTAAAGCCGGGAGGGAAACACCACTATCATCAAGCTCATTACCAAATGTGCTAGGTAACTTTATTACAAACATCAGCATTCTGATTGCATAAAATAAACATAGACTCAACCACAAGATATGGTTACTCGAAAACTTAATGGCCTCAAAATCCGTAGGCGCAAACCCCACTGCAAGAGCGACTAAGCTAACATTGCGGAGGGTATGTCCTTGTGCCAAACCCAAGAAGTATCCTTCCAGCGCGAAACCTATTGAACTAAGTACCAGGACGAGTAGCAACCAGGGTACAAAAGTATCTATGTTAGAGGTGACTTCGGTGTGGTTAGTGAACAACCTAAAAACAGTATCGGGGAATAGCAGACACACTCCGCCGAAAAACAGTCCTACCACCAGAGCAGTTAAGACAGAAACACCAGCCAGGGGTGCTAACTGTTGTGAATTTCCTTTTCCTTTAAAGTTTCCTACCAAAGTTTCTGTACCAAATCCCAATCCATCTACAAAATATGTATTCAAACTGACTATCTGCCACAGCAAAGCATTTTGAGCATAAATCAATGTCCCCATCTGTGTTCCTTGATAGTTAAATGTTAAGGAGATAAACAGAAGAACTAAATTGCTGATAAAAATGTTTCCATTGAGAGTCAAGTTAGATTTTATAGCTGAGATGTCCCATATTTTTACAGCTACGGCTCGTACCTCTTGCCACTGGATTTCTCTGCAAAAAAATATCAATCCCACTACCAACGATAGATATTGGCTTGTCGCAGAAGAAACTCCTGCACCTGTACTTTCCCATCCCAAGTGGATAATAAACAGGTAGTCAAGTGCGATTTTGACACCATTGCCAACGACCGAAAACAGCACAACTAAGCCATTTTTTTCCTGCCCAAGGAACCAACCTATCAGGACAAAATTCAGCAAAACCGCAGGTGCTGCCCAAATTTGGGTGTTGAAATAGGCAAGACCTGAAAATTTGATCTCTGGGGTAACATTTAGTAGGGCAAACCCAAGCTCTCCCAAAGGGTATTGCAAGAGTACGATCGCAATCCCCAGCACCAGAGCAATTAAACCATTACGCAGTCCTACCAACAACACACCTTCTCGGTCATTTCGTCCGACTGCTTGTGCTGTTACTCCAGTGGTCCCCATTCGTAAAAAAAGTAAAATGATGTAGAGAAAGTTAAGCAAGTTTCCAGCGAGGGTGACTCCAGCGAAGTGGTGGATTTCTTCAAGATGACCCAAAAAGATGGCACTGACTAAATTAGCCAGTGGTATCATAATACTCGACAAGACGTTGGCTAAAGCTAGTCGGAAATAGCGGGGTATGAAGTCATATTGGCTTGGAAATGTCAGGTTCATAAATTAAGGAGTTGGTTAGGGGTTTGAAACGGGTCAACACATAAGAAATAGACAGGCTATGGCGCGTTTTGCACCACGCTTCCCTA
>JAICRN010000265.1 GCA_025937335.1 Microcoleus sp. TY_ISSM_2_bin.22 | reverse complement strand
TTAATTTCGCACTCCCGTAAAGAATACTCGGCGGATGTCCGTTCAGCTACTGTCGCCGCCAATAACACCGAGGTAATTGTAACTACAGCCAAAAAAGCTTGTAAAAATAAGATAGCCTGATTGATATTTTCGGCTTTGGCTATGAAAGGGCCCCCTCCATGAGAACTGCCCAAAATTGCAATGATTGAGACAACAAACGATGCGAGGACAGCGGCTCCCTGACCTAATTCGAGCGCCGCCCAAATTATCAAAGGAAATGGCAAATATTCCAGGGGATAACGAGCAATAGAAGCTTCATGTTTCGACTCAAATACCAGCCAGCTCACCCCAATCAATAATATTAACCATACTACCCGCGCAATTAAATATTTTTTTTTGCTATCTGTTTGTATTTTTAAACGGTCGGCGTTTAGTTTTGGTCGAAAAAATATTAAGATTAAAGGAGTTAAAATTAAAACTCCCATTGTGTCTCCCAACCACCAATTCCACCGAAGCGACCAATATCCTGCCCAATCTACTTTTCCGGCTAAATATATAGAAAACGCGCCAATAGTGCAACTGATTTGAGTAGAAATTAGACCGCCAAACAATATTAAATTAACTACATCTTTCAAGCGAGCGAGAGATGGACGAAACCCCGTCCAGCGCAGGGCAGTTACTGCAAAAACAGCTTGCAGAATTGCCCCGACGTTTCCTCCCAGCCAAACCGCGAATATCTGTTCATTTGGGTTAACCAAATTGAGCAAAAATGTACCCAAAACTATGGCAGGCCAGACTTTACTCCCAAATAATAACAGTCCAGCTTGTGCAATTCCTGCAGGTGGCCACACCGAAGAAGCAAAGGGACTAACACCTTGAATTGAAATTGCTAGCCTCGCCCCCACAGCGTAAACGACAGCAACGACCGTTACTTGGGTTAAGTACCGCCCAATTCGGGATTGAGGGAATCGAAGAAACTGATTTAGGTTCAGATTCATATCGAGTTTTAAGTTTTAGATAATTTCACATCAGAAGGAAGAGGGGCAGCGGATTTGGTAACGGATTGAAGGGATGTATCTTGGGGGTATCTAGCCTAAATGTAGGGTGCGTACCGCGCACCTTGCGAGCCTAAATGTAGGGTGCGCACCGCGCACCTTACTGGTTAAAAAGGCTTATTTGATGGCGGCATCAATCCACTGTTTCAAAGTAGAATTGACTTCATCAACAAGAATTTCATGTGATTTGTGAGTTGCTCTTTCCACGACTTCAACTTTACCGACTTTCAGGGAACGGCCCGGAACAATGCGATAGGGAATCCCGATTAAATCGGCATCCTTGAATTTAACTCCGGCTCGTTCGTCGCGGTCATCTAGCAAGGTTTCAATCCCAGATTGGTTGAGTTCTGCGTAGAGTTTTTCGGCGACTTCTACTTGTTGGGCGTCGGAAAGATTGGGGATGCTAATGATGGCGTGATACGGGGCGATCGCCACCGGCCAAATTATCCCGTCTTTGTCGTAGGATTGTTCTACGGCCGATTGAGCTAGCCGCGACACGCCGACGCCGTAGCAGCCCATAACAAAGGGCATTTCTTCGCCTTGTTCGCTGGTGTAGGTGGCGCCCATTGCTTGGGAGTATTTGGTTCCTAATTGGAAGATGTGACCGACTTCGATGCCTCTGGCGCTTTGCAAGGTTTGTTCGGGGTTGTGCACGGCCCGATCGCCCTTTTTGGCTGTTCTGACACCTACAACCGTTGCTGGCAGGGGAAATTCTTTATCCCAATTAGCCCCGACAACGTGGTATCCTGATTCGTTTGAACCGGTGACAAAGTTTGTCAGGTCAACTGCAGTGCGATCGACTAAACGCAAAAACTTAGAGTTTACTTCCTTGCTTCCAGCGATATAATCATCAGCAACATCGGGAGCCATATAACCGAGAGGTAAAGATTTAGCCGCCCATTTCCGCTGAGCTTCCGCATCGGGAACAGTCAAAAATAAAACAGTTTTAGCTTGATAATTGTCCGCTAACTTCGTCAACTCATTCAGCAACTTTACCTGATTCACATCTTGGTCGCCGCGAATGCTTACCAATACCAAGACTGTGATGCCATTGTCGTAAACAGCTTGGTAAAGCACATTTTTGACAACTTGCGTCGGAGAACATTTCAAAAATTTGCAAAGTTTATCAATTGTTTCAGTTCCCGGCGTTTCCCGCTTTTCAAAAGCTGCAAAGGGCGACGGTTCGGCATCAGCAGGCATCGATACAGCTTTTTCCACATTAGCTGCATACTGACCGTCTTCAGTATAGAGAACTTCATCCTCGCCCGCTTCAGCCAGCACCATAAACTCTTGAGAACCAGAACCGCCAATTGCTCCCGAATCAGCATCTACTGCTCGAAATTGCAAGCCCGATCGGCGCAGCATATTGCTGTAAGCTTGAGCCATATCCTGATAAGTTTTTTTCAAACTTTCTTCGTTAGTGTGGAAAGAATAGCCATCTTTCATAATAAATTCGCGACCGCGCATCAAGCCGAAACGCGGGCGAATTTCATCGCGAAACTTAGTTTGGATTTGATAAAGATGTAAAGGCAATTGCCGATAGGAACGAATCATATCTTTAGCAATTGTAGTAATTACTTCTTCGTGAGTTGGCCCGAGTCCCAATTCTCGCTGCTGCCTGTCTGTCATGGAAAACATAATACCTTCCGCTTGAGTATAGGTATCCCAGCGACCGGATTCCCGCCACAAATCGGCCGGTTGCAATTGCGGGAGGAGGCATTCTTGAGCACCGGTAGCGTCCATTTCTTCGCGCACAATTTGAGATACTTTTTTGAGAACTCGCCACATCAAAGGGAGATAAGCGTAAAGGCCGCTACCGATGCGCCGGATGTATCCGGCACGGAGTAATAGTTTGTGGCTGGGAATTTCTGCTTCTGCCGGATCTTCGCGCAGGGTGACAAAAAGCATTTGAGAGAGTCGCATAGCTGATTTCCTTAAAATACCGGATGATTGTAATCTCAGATTAACTTCTGATATTATCAGACGTGAGGCGGATTTGATTAAATATATGAATAAAATTTGGCAAAACTACGAAAAAGGTATGGCAGTATTTGATAATTGTCACTCTCCTACTGTGCAATCTCAGTGGCTTGCCTTAAAAGATGAAATAGGAGAATTTGTTCGAGAACCTAATTCAAGCGAAATTTGGGATATTGTTCATGCTGCTGGTCGATTGTTTTACAAAATAATCGGAATTCCCTTATATTTACTGGCATATCCTACTGTTCGCAAACACAGTCAACGTTTCGAGGAGTACGGCTGTATTCGCAGCCTTCGCAACTGTGAGGGTAAATGCTGTGGTAAAAATTCGTAGTCTAGGCTGCGGCGCACCTGATATCATGTTTGTTGAATGACCCGCAATTACATTCTAATGACCATCAAGCATCCAGGATACAAGCCCCCGGATTCATTCCGAAAGCAGACTCAGGACCCAGAAATAAAAAACCTGTATCCGATGAAACTTGCCCCCCGAATTTATCCGTGAGCTCAATGCTTCAATTCTAAAATCTAACATCTAAAATCTAAAATCGATTGACCTGATTCAAAAAAAAATGCAACTTTAGGCAAGCGCCAAACCCATATCGAGTAATTAATTCCCAATCTAAAATCTAAAATCTAAAATCTAAAATCGCATGACCAGATTCATCCACGACCAATTTGCTAAACAGTATTTGAAAGAACTATTAACTCCTCTCGGTAATGTAGAAACCAGCCGAGATGTTGCTGGAGAAGTGAGGCAGGTTGACGTTTTATTTGCCCCGAAACCGGAACCGGAAGTCGAACCAACAGCCCTCGGCATTCTGGGTCAAATAGCAGCACAACCCGCTGTATTTGAACCCTTCCGCAGTCCAGTCCAGATCGGAGAAATTCGCAGTTGTCTGGGCAAACTCTTCGATATCCACGGCGAATTTGAACGCGCCGCAGCTAGAGAAAATACCCGGATTGCAGAGGCAGACTTGCCCCAACTCTGGATACTGTCGCCGACTGTTTCCGATACGATGCTAGCTGGATTTCGAGCCCTTCCCGAACCGGAAAATTGGGTAAATGGAGTTTATTTTCTGGGCCCATCTCTGAAAGCAGCGATCGTTGTCATTCACCAACTGCCCCGCACTCCAGAAACGCTATGGCTGAGAGTTTTGGGAAAGGGAAACGTGCAGAAGCAAGCTATTGCCGAATTGAGAGAATTACCCTCAGATAATGTGTTTCGCGTGAGTGCGTTAGAATTGTTGTACAACTTGCGAACGATATTAGAAGTCCGCCAAGACATAGATCGAGAAGATCGGGAGTTAATTATGGAACTGTCACCCCTCTACTTGCAACGGTTGGAAGATGCAACTCAGCGCGGTATCCAGCAAGGTATTGAGCAAGGTATGCAGCGCGCTCAACGCCTGATGGTTGAGAGTCTGCTACAAGTGAAATTTGGCGAGATTGATGAAGAATTAGCCCAAATAATCGAGCCTTTGATTCAGCTAGAACCCCTCGATCGCACGCGACTGATTATGCAGCTCGATCGCTCTGAATTACTAGCTCGTTTCGATGTGTCGAAAAACCAACCGGAATCCTAACTCAGCAGCGCGCTCTACGATATGTAGGGGGCGCCAAATATCACTTTACTATTTATTATATATCGAGAAAATCGGGAGTTAATTATGGAACTGTCACCGCTCTATTTACAACGGCTTGAAGAAGCAACTCAGCTAGGTATGCAGCAAGGTATCGAGCCAGGTATTCAGCAAAGTAAACGCCAGTTTCTTGAGAGTATATTACAAGTAAGATTTGGCGAAATTGATGAAAAATTATCCTAAATAATTGAGCCTTTGATTCAACTAGAATTCATCGAGATTGTGCGAATGATTATGCAGCTCTATCGCCTGGAATTAGTAGCTCGTTTTGAGCCGGAAAATCCAACGTAATCCTAACTCGCTAGCGCACTCTACGATGTGTAGAGTGCGCTGAATATCACTTTACTACTATTGATAATTAGTGGGGATTGCCCCCGCCTCAAACTTGCCACTTTTATGCGAACTCTGCTGCTACCAGTCTCTTAAAAACCAATTTCTGACTTTAGACGGATTTATTTTTTAGCTTCCACAGCCATAATAAGCAGTAAGGATGAGATAACTAGAGAACTGATTTACTACTCATCCCAATTTCACTTAATCAGGCCTTCCGTAAGATAAAGCCGAACCAAAACAAACCATCATCTAAAGATTACAAAATCCCCTAAAAAAAAGTTGGGGATACTTTTCGCTATGCCGAGTTAGGCATCAAAAATTAGGAGGTAATTTATGTTTGAAAGCGAGTTATTAATGTCGCTGTACAGTCCCAAATTCAATATTGCCCAAATGCCAGTAGAAATAGATGCGGGATTTAACCACCCCGATATCGGAGGGCTGATGTTTTTAAGCCCGCAGTTTTTCGTGGCATTAATCGCCGGAGTCATCATGGCTTTTGGCTTCCAATTCCTGTTAACAAATTTCTCGATAGCTGCGAAAATCTCAAATTGGGACGAGGCTTTACCCGACGATGACGATGATGATGAGTCCAAAAGTTTAGGCACTAAAATTCGCAAGACTGAAGGTCTAGTCGGGGGTTGGATTTTAGTCACCGTTAACCTGGCTTTATTTTTGGCTTGTTTTCTGGCAGTCAAACTAACTTCAATTGCCTCTGTAGACGGAGCGGCAATTATTGGTATTGTCATTTGGTCGGCGTACTTTTTAACCCTGGTGTGGCTCGGTTCTAGCGCCGTCGGTTCGGCGATCGGTTCCTTGATAAAAACTGCTTTTTCAGGCGTTCAAGGCGTCATGGGTACTGCCGGTGCAGCGATCGGCGGCAAGATGGCCAGCGACCAAATGGTCAACACTGTAGAGGCATCTGTTGCCGCTGTCCGCCGCGAATTGAGTTCGGCGGTAGACCCGGATAGCATTCGCGAAACACTGCAAGATTATGTGGGTTCTTTGCAGTTACCGAAACTAGATGTTAAGGAAATTCGCGGTCAATTTGAAAAGTTGCTGGGCGATGCAGATATCAAATCTCTTGCGGGAAGCGACGTTCTGAAGAATGTTAACCGCCAGACTTTTGTGGATTTAGTTAAGAGTCGCACAGACTTTTCTCAAGAGGAAGTAAATCAAATTGCTGACCAACTCGAAGGCGTTTGGAAGCAAACTTTCGGCAAGCAGCAAGAGCAGAAAGACCCGAATTTAGAGTTGGTTGATTTTCTCAAGTTTGCGGCTCCCGATTTGCTCAAGTCTGACGAACTCAACGCCAAGCTGTCTCAAATTCTGGAAAGTAGGGAAAAAAAATCGGAATCCAGCAGCGGCATGAAGCGAGCGATGCAGTTGGGTGTGGAAGCTCTTGTGGGCACTGTTTTGTCGCGGACGGATTTGTCTGATTTGGATGTTGAAAAAATCTCTGGTCAGTTACAACAACTGACAGCACAAGGGACTCAAAAAGCTAAATCTTTTGCTTCTCAGGTGGGCGATAAAGTGCCTGCGCTGCCTTTCAATACAGCTAAGGCTGATGTGGAAAACTACTTGATGAATTCCCAACCGTGGCATCTCAACCGGGAGACAATCAAGCAGGAATTTAGGGATGTTATTTACGACCCGGAAGCTTCTCCAGGGGCTGTTTTGCGCCAGCTAGAGATGTTGAATCCCGATTATTTTGTAAGGATTCTGGGCCGACGCGAGGGGTTTGCTCCGGAACAGGTGACGGAAATTGCCGAACAGCTTGAAGGTGTCCGACAAGAAGTTTTGGAAATTGTGCGAGATGCTGCTGGTGAAGAACAGTCTCAAGATTTGCGGAGCCGGATTGAGAATTATTTGCGATCGACCGGCAAGGAGGAATTGAATCCTGAAGGTATCGAGCGGGATTTCCAAGCGCTTTTGGAAGATCGGGATGCTGGTTTTGAGGCTTTGCGCGATCGCCTGTCGCAATTTAACCGCGATACTTTGGTGCAGTTGCTGGGTCAGCGGGAAGATTTCAGTCCCGAGGAAGCGGATCAGTTAATCGGGCGGCTCGAAAGTTCGCGCGATCGCGTGATTTCTAGAGCTCAAGAATTGCAAGAGCAAGCGCAATCGAAAGCCCAAGAATTGCGGCAAAAGGTAGAAGACTATCTCCGCAATACTAATAAGGAAGAACTCAATCCTGAAGCGATCGAGCGCGAGTTTCAAACGCTGTTAAGCGACCCGGAAGCCGGATTTAAAGCGCTGAGAGAACGCTTGTCTCAATTCGACCGCGATACGCTGGTGCAATTGCTGTCACAGCGCCAAGACCTGAGCGAAGAACAGATAAATCAGGCGATCGACCGGATCGAATCTGTGCGCGACAACATTATCCACGCGCCGCAAATAGTGGCGGATCGAGCTAAGAAGCAGTACGAGGAAGTTACTGCCAAAATTGGCGAGTACCTGCGGAATACAAACCTGGAAGAACTCGATCCAGAAGGGATCAATCGAGATTTGACCAAATTGTTTGAAAATCCGAAAGAGGGTACTTTGGCACTTCGGGAAAGACTTTCTCAGGTCGATCGCGAAACTTTGGTCAAGCTGCTGTCGCAACGGGAAGATTTGAGCGAAGAACAGCTCAATCGCACGATCGATCGGGTGCAAGATTCGATTCGCAGCATTGTGAAATCGCCCCGTCGTTTGGCCTCTCGCGCTCAAAAAACAGTC
>JAICRN010000320.1 GCA_025937335.1 Microcoleus sp. TY_ISSM_2_bin.22 | reverse complement strand
TAAAATCTAAAATCTAAAATTGACTTGCTGGATAGCCCGCCGATGCGATCGCTTTCCTAACTTCACTTTCTGACTTAGCGGTGTGAATCGTGACCAATTTTGTCTTGAGATCGGCCTCAACCGTTGAGGCTGAGTCAATGGCTTGGACTGCTTTTGCGATCGTATTTGCACAAGCAGAACAAGCCATCTTAGGAACTTTTAGCTGAAAAGTCATAATTTGAACCTCAGCAGAAACTACTCTGCTCAATCAATGAATTAACTGTATTGTAATGTCTCCAGTACACTGGAGAGTCAAGGGGAATTGCGAAATTAATCAGGAATTCTCAAAAAAGTGGTTTGACAGGCTACGCATAGGGGTAAGGCGCGCACTGTGCACCCTACTTAATTACGTTCAAGTGAGTCCTGTCAATCTTAAATTAGAGTGCGATCGAGGCCCAAGAATAATTCTTTACAATTCCCAATCAAAAATTTCATCCTAATTTCATTTATATGTGAAAAACTGAAGCTAAATGGCAGTTTTAAGGATATAATTTCTATGAAACCAATTTCATTGAAAACAGGCTTTGCAGCGCTGATATTGACCGCCACAGCCGCTTTAACCAGCGGAGTGCTTGCAGCTTGTTCCAAAGCCCCTTCCAGCGAAACTCAAGCCCCAAATGTTACGACTGCAACCGAAGCAAACAACAAGCAAGACGTGGCACAAGGCGGCGGCATGGGTGGCATGAATCATGGCATGAATCACAATATGTCAATGGATTTAGGCCCTGCTGATGCCGACTACGATTTGCGGTTTATTGATGGCATGACAGTACACCATCAAGGTGCTGTAAACATGGCTAAAGAGGTACTCAATAAATCCAAACGTCCGGAAATGAAAAAACTAGCAAATAACATTATTGCTGCTCAAAACCGCGAAATCAATCAAATGAAAGAGTGGCGAAAAACTTGGTATCCCAAAGCCAGCAGTACGCCAATGGCTTATCACGCTCAAATGGGTCACATGATGGCAATGACTCCCGAACAAATGCAAAGCATGATGATGAGTATGGATTTAGGGGCTGCTGACGATCGGTTTGATTTGCGGTTTATCAATGCGATGATTCCTCACCACGAGGGAGCTTTAGTGATGGCTGAAGATGCTTTGAAGAAGTCAAAACGGTCGGAAATGAAGAAATTATCTCAAGAGATTCTGACTTCGCAAAAGCAAGAAATTGAGCAAATGAAACAGTGGCGGCAAGCTTGGTACAAACAGTAATTTAGCTACCGCAAACAAAACATGACACAAATCCACAACATGAGTGACATGAATCACGTTAGGTCAAATGTTGAGGAAATACTTGCTTCACAAAAGCCAGAAATTGAAGACATGAAAAAGTGGCGACAACTTTGGTACAAACAGTAATTTAGCTCGACTGTGGCTGTCAGCATTTGTCTGACTCCACCTCAGTTTCCTTAGATTACCTAAATGTAGACTATTGAGCGGCTCTACGTCTAAAGTAGTAGAAAGTTACGTAAAAATACTGTAGACTGTCGAGCGGCTCTACGTCTAAAGTAGTAGGAAGTTACGTAAAAATACTGTAGACTATCGAGCATCCCTACCTCTAAAGTAGTATGTCAATCAGTCAAAAGGTATATAGAGGGGGTAGTTCATGATTTTGAACAGCTTGGAATTAAACACAACTTATCCATCAAATGCAGCCGTAGAAGAGCGAGTGAGTGAATTGACACAGGAAATTGAAGCGCAAGCAGAGATAACAAAACAGAAAAAAGAGCTAGAGGGCAATCACTTTGCATTAGGCACAACTTATCTTCGTATTTTAGAATCCGGTGGGCATCTGGGCTGCTGATGCGAAATTTCATCCTAATTTCATTTGGCAGTGAAATACTAGGTTGAGTAGAGCATTTATAGCTCTCGGTCATTGCTTAGCAGTCACTTCTTGGAAAATGCTAATAAGTAGCTCCAGTTAATTGAGTTCAGTTACTTACCTTGGCAAAATACCAACCGCTAAACCTGTGGCACTCAACCTGATTTCAAGGACAATGCCAACGATGATATTTCACAAATATGCTCATTATCCGGCAATTATTAGCAGCTTTTCTGGAACTTTGTTCAGCATAATTTTGCTAACTTCTCCGGCTGTCGTTTTTGCCCACGCTGGCCACGGAAATGAATTTCACCAAAGCGGCGAAACACCTCAAACTCCTGCTGCTATTTCTGTCGATGCCGAAACAGCAAAACGATTAGGAATCAAAGTCTCCCCTGCAGCCCGCCAGAGACTAAATATCGGCATCAAAACCACAGGACAAATTGAAACTTTGCCCAACCAAAAAGTAGAAGTGACGGCTCCTGTTGCGGGCAAAGTAGTAGAGTTGCTGGTTAAACCTGGGGACAAAGTATCAAAAGGTCAACCGGTTGCGGTTTTATCGAGTTCAGAATTAGGACAGTTGCGGGTTGAATCTCTCTCGAAACGTGCCGAAGCTGAGGCAGATTTGCAGCAAGCGGAAGGCGATCTCAAACTAGCACGAGAAAATTACGATCGCCAACTTCAAATATCCGCAGCAGAAATCGCCCAAGCCCAAACCCAATTGACAGCGGTAACTAAGCAGTACCAGCGAGAACAAGAATTAGTAAACAAGCGTTCCGTGGTGCAAGCCGCTCAAGAAAACTATCAGCGTCAAGTTGAAATAGCGCAAGCCGAAATAGCGCGGGCAGAAACAGAATTAACTATTGCTAAAGAACAGTTCGATCGCGACAAAGAATTAGCGGCATCAGGAGCGATCGCGCGGCGTACAATGCTGGAATCGCAAGCCCACTTCGCCGAAGCACAAGCCGCTGTTGCTAAGGCAAAAAGCCGTCCTGAAGTTATCAAAGCCGAAACCGAAATTAAACAAGCCGAAGTAGACCTCCCTATGCGCGAATTGCGGGAATCTCAAGGCAGAGTAGCAGAAGCAAAAGCTCAACTTACCAGAGCTCAGAGTCGCCGGGAAGTCCTAGAAGCCGAGAACCAACTCAAACGCGGCAAAACTGCCGTCGAAGTCGCTCAGTCGCGCATTCGCTTGGCTGACGCAGCCTATCAAGCGCGGCTGCAACAATTAGGAACTGTTGCCAACGATCGAGGACTCGTTACGGTAGTTGCTCCGATTTCCGGGACGGTAGCCGATCGCGAAATCACCCCAGGCGAGTCAGTAAACGCTGAAAAACCGTTGATGAGTCTCTTAAATGACAGCCGCGTTTTTGCCACAGCCAATATTTACGAAAAAGACCTGAATCAAGTAAAACAGGGTCAGGAAGTCAGGGTAAAAGTCGCTAATTTACCCGATCGCACTTTCAATGGAAAAATCACCTTAATTGGGTCATCCGTGTCAGGAGAAACGCGGGTTGTGCCGGTGAAAGCAGAACTAGATAATATTAACGGTGAATTAAAGCCCGGACTGTTTGCGGAATTGGAGATTTTAACAGACAAAACTGCAACAAATATTTTAGCAATTCCGAGTGCGGCGGTAGTGGATGTTAGCGGGAAAAAAACCGTTTATGTCCAAAATGGCAATGCTTATCAAGCTGTTGAAATTGAACTCGGTCAAACTGCCGGAGATTTAGTTGAAGTGAAGAGGGGTTTATTCGAGGGAGATTTGATAGTAACGCAGCGAGCACCTCAACTTTACGCACAATCTTTACGGGGCGACAGCAAGTCCTCAAAAGACGAGGCAAAGAAAGACCCAAGTGCAAAGGTAACAGAGGTTAATTTTAATAATTTACCCGTGTCTTTATGGTGGGCGGGAATAGGAGGAGGAGTTGCGATCGCATCTCTGACTTTTGCAGCCGGCGTGTTGTGGGGAAATCGGCGCAAATTGCCAGCAATAGCAGCGGATTCTGGAAACCATGCTGCAAATAATGGTTTTTCCCCCTCTGCATCGGCGTTGGACAATGAACTGCTGTTACACAATGATAACCATCACGTTAAAACTCAAGAGGCAGAAGTCAATCGATTTTAGATTTTAGATTTTAGATTTTAGATTGAAGCATTGACAAGGCCCAAAAACGGATACCGTGCCACGTACTTAAGTCGTGGAAAGATAAAAATTTTAGACCCTAGTTCAAGCTCCCAGATTGCATCTGTGGGGTAAATCTAAAATCTAAAATCTAAAATCTAAAATCGACTGACCCCACGGATAAATTCGGGGGGCAAGTTTCATCGGATACAGGTTTTTTATTTCTGGGTCCTGAGTGTGCTTTCGGAATGAATCCGGGGGCTTGTATCCTGGAGGCTTTCGGTCAAGAGTTTGAAGTAACAGCACGACACCGAAGTCACGGATACAGGGATAGTTGTTTTTATCAATGCCCAATGCCCAATTCCTAATTCCCAATTCCCAAATTATTAAATGTTCAGCACTATTCTTAGATGAGTAATTAACCGCCGCGGGCTAGTTTCGCCTTATCCCAGTTGGCGAAAGTTCGGAGTAAGATAGAATTATTCATTACCACTTCCCAATTCCCAATTCCCAACTACCAATTACCTAACTAAATGTTCAGCACTAAGCTGCTACACATCTAAATTGAATGCTGAGACGGGCAGGATGCGCGTCCCACAAGAATTGTAGAAAAATTGACTGTCAAATTAGATGCACAACAGCTTATTGTAGTTGCACATACTCACTGCGGAAGTCCTAAGATGTTTAAGAAAAGTATCTTTACTCAAATTCTCACCTCGTTCATCACTTTTGTACTGGTTGTTGCTTGCAGTCAAACCAATCAACCTACCACCACCACGACTAATAATCCGAGCAATACACCAGCAGCAGCTACACCCAATTGGGCCACTGCCCTGCCAATTGGAGCAGCATTCTCGCAAACCAGCAACTATGCTCTTTTAGCTCAGGAATCAGTGGCTGGTGTCAAAATTGCTGAGAAATATTTCAACGACAGGGGAGGTGTTAATGGTACTCCTATTAAAATGGTGTTTCAAGACACTGGAGGAGATGAAGCAGGAGCCATCAACGCCTTCCAAACTCTAATTAATCAAGATCGAGTGGTTGGCATTGTTGGGCCATCGTCTTCTCAGCAGGCATTTAGTGCCAATCCAATCGCAGAACGAGCAAAAGTGCCAGTCATTGGCGCATCGAATACTGCCAAAGGGATTCCTGAGATTGGTGAGTATATTGCGCGTGTCTCTGCACCTATTTCGCTTGTAGCTCCCCATGCAGTAAAGGCAGCGCTTAAGCTTAATCCTAAGATTAAAAAAGTCGCTGTCTTTTATGCTCAAAATGACGCTTTCACGACATCGGAGACAGAAATTTTCCAGCAAGCGATTAAAAACCAAGGACTGAATATCGTCACCGTCCAAAAGTTCCAAACTACTGACACGGACTTCCAAGCTCAAATTGGTAATGCACTCGCTCTCCAACCCGACTTAGTTGTTATTTCAGGATTGGCAGCCGATGGAGGTAACTCGATCCGGCAACTGCGGGAACTGGGTTATCAAGGTACGATCGTTGGCGGCAATGGTTTGAACACGTCTAATATCTTCTCGGTGTGTCAAGCACTCTGCGATGGTATTATCATTGCTCAAGCCTATAGTCCCGAAGCCCCTGGCGAAATCAATGCTGCCTTCCGCGATGCTTATGTAAAGCAAAACAAGAAGGAACCACCGCAGTTTACTGCTCAAGCCTTCACTGCCGTACAAGTATTCGTGGAAGCCTTGAAAGCTTTGGATAGTAAAACCAAACTCAGCGCGTTGTCATTGGCAGAGTTACGCACAAAGCTGAATCAGCAAATCCTAGCTGGAAAGTACAATACCCCTCTCGGTGAAATTGCCTTTACCCCTGAAGGTGAAGTTGTACAGAGCCAGTTTTACATTGCTCAAATCAAGATGGATGTAGATGGAAATAATGGCAAGTTCATCTTTTTGAAGTAAGTCAAAAGGGTACATCCCTATTTTGCAAAATAGTTGATTAATTTACCTGCACCCAGAAAGGCTCTACGATCGTTCTTCGTCTAAAATATACGGCAGAGGTTTTTTGCGCCCTTTGAATTGAAACAGCATGATAACCCGTTGCGATTTCTTTGGTGGAACTGGATTGTAGTCTATTATGTTTTTTTGTTCTTGTATTAATTGGTAACTGCGAGTAGTGTTTTGGTGCTTGTATAATAACTATTGTAAGCTGGGTTGTGAAAAATAGCAATGCAGTTATACCATTTTAGATTTTAGAGTTGATATTTTAGATAGGACAGTTAAAATATTTCATCCTAATTTCATTTTTGTCTGTCAATCTAAATTGAAGAGCTATTTAACAATCTTCAGCCAAGGCATCCAGTTGAAATTACCAATTACCTACGACACGACACGGCAAACATGGATACACGGATAGGTTTTTCGGGAGTTCTGTAACAGCGGTGCACCCGTGCCCGCCCAAAAGTTTTGAGTTTTGAATTAAAAACTGTTTTTAACTGAAAACATACTTGCCGCAATCCGCTATTCAAAACTCAAAACTCCTTACCAATTACCAATTACCAATTACCAAATTAAATGTTCAGCACAATTCTTAGAGGGGTAATTAACCGCCGCTGGCTAGTTGTTATCGCTACCATTATTATTAGTCTTTGGACATTGTATATCATCCCCCAAATGTCCCTTGATGTCTTCCCGCCTTTTGCACCCCCGCAGGTGGAAATTCAGACGGAAGCACCGGGGCTCGCGCCGGAAGAAATCGAGTCTTTGGTAACACTGCCAATCGAAAGTGCAATTAACGGAACTCCTGGGG
>JAICRN010000456.1 GCA_025937335.1 Microcoleus sp. TY_ISSM_2_bin.22 | reverse complement strand
TTGTTGCGCTAAAGCGCTTTAGCGCAACAACATACCTACCCGATCGCGATCGCCTAGTGGGTAGGATGCCTCACCAGTCGATCGCACTTTTGCTGTTATTTTCAGGTATAGCAACCGCTTAATTTAAATTGTGTAGCCTGTCTTTGATTTTTGTGCGAGTCCCCAATGCAGACTGACAGCGTTCCCAATAAATTTTAGCAATGCGATCGCCCTGATTCAGACGCCAACACTCTGAAAACAGCCACGCCGCTTCAGCCACATTCCCTTCTGAGTAAATTGCCAAAGCTTTTGCAAACAATTCCAGCGTAGCTAACTTGCCCTCTTTAATTTGTAGCGGATCTGCATCAAACACCTCATAAACCGTCACAGCTTCGGATTTTCCCTTGACTTTTACCGTGTCGAGAGTGCGGATTGCATACTGGGATGGATTTTTTAGGCGCGAATAAGTTGGCTGGGTAATTAACAGCGACACCCCATAATTTTTCGTCAAACTTTCCACGCGAGAAGCTAAATTCACCGCATCGCTGATTACCGTCCCGTCCATGCGATTTGGTCCTCCCACAGTTCCCAGCATCAAAGAACCCGTATTAATCCCAATCCCAATCTGAATCGGCGCACAGCCAGCGTTAGCGCAGTATTCATTGTATTCAGCGAGACGGTGCAGCATAGCAATTCCCGCTTTCACCGCATGATCCGCCTCGCCGCTAAACAGCGCCATAATCGCATCGCCAATATATTTGTCTATAAACCCCTTATTTTCATTAATGACGGGTTCCATGCGAGAAAGATAAGAATTGATAAATTTGAAATTATCCTCCGGCGTCATAGTTTCCGAAAGCGTGGTAAAATTGCGGATGTCGGAAAACAGCACCGACATTTCTAACTGCACTTGATCGCCCAATTCCACATCAATAATGCTTGATTTCCTGAGAAACTGGAGGAATTGATGGGGAATAAATCGTTCGTAAGCTTTGTTGAGTTGAGCCAGCCTGCTTTCATTTTCGCGTACTTCTGTATAAAGCTTAGAATTTTGAATAGAGATTGCCGCTTGTCCAGATAAAACTTTTAATATTTCCACTCTTTCTGGGGTAAAAGCTCCCGCTGTCAAATTATTTTCTAGGTAAACAATACTAATGATTTGAGATTGATTAATCAGCGGCACACATAAAATTGATTTGGGTTGATGCTTTCGGATGTGGCGGTCGTTGGTAAATTGTCCCGATCGCGCAGCATCATCCAATACCACGCTTTCTTGAGTGCGGCTCACATAATTGACAATTGCGGTAGCAAGTTCTTGACAGGTTTCAACGGGGATTGACTGCAACACGGTGACGAGTTCGTCATCGATTGTCCCTTCAGCTTCAATGAACAGTTGTCCCTGACTTAACAAAATCAGATAGCCTCGTTGCGCCCCTGCATTTTCCATCAAAATTTTCATCAAGCTAGACAGTAGTTTATCTAGCATAATTTCTCCAGAAATCGCATGAGAAGCCTTCATAACTGCGGTAATATCTAGGTGATTACCCGAACCAGTCGTTGTCATTGATACGGTAGTTTGAGTGTTGTTCCTTCCCGGTTGAGTTACCGCGAATAAGTGGGGATATCGCGTTTCTAAATCCGTTACCTTAGCAGTGGCTCCCCATTCAACATAACAATAATACGCCTCAAATATGTAGGCTTGAGCAACTTTTGTTTTGCCCCATTCCCCGTAAAATTTGGCTGCTAGTTCGTTGGCTAGGGCTTCGTCATTAACATATTTGTTTTCTTTTGCTCCTTCAATTGCGCGATCGTACATTTCAATCGCCTCGGCTTTATTGCCCAACACCCGTTGCCGTTCTGCTTCCACTAAATACCATTTATGCAGATAATTCATCGGAGCATTTTGCGCCCACTGTTGCAGCGTGCTTTGATGGGTTTCCACCAAGGCAATAATTTCAGTTTGCTCAATTGCTGGCTGTGCCGGAAAAAGTGCCAGGTGCGTCAGGGCGGCATAAAAATGAAAAATTGGAACAAAAGCCGATCCAGATACTCCCATCAAATACTGTTTGACTTGGGTAATGTGGTCTAGTGCAGCCGTATAATTGCCATAGCAGTAAGCAAGCAGCAGTTTGAAGATGCAGGCACAAGCGATCGCCGTAAATTCATTATCCTGATAGTGCTTGGGAATCATCACCGTTTCATCGTAGGCAGAGCCTATTAACAAATCCGGTCGAATACGGGTTTCCCTCAAGTTTTGCACCGTCTGCTGAATCATATCCAAATAAACCCGAGCAGAATATTGTTTCAACTGCGCCATGACAGCCCTGTAACTTGCTATTTCTGGTTCCCAAGTGTCTAGTTCTACACCAGCGAATAAATGAGTATAAAAACAAATATATATGTTGTAGCCAGCGTCTACAAAGTCGCCTGTTTCCATACCAAATCTATAGCCCTCTTTCAGCGTCGGTATCGTTGCCAAGAGAGATTCTTGGCGATGCTGAATCCAACCACCAAACAAAAGCAGAACTGTGGACTTGAATTCGGGCACATTCAACCTATCGAGCAATGAAAGTGCCAATTGCCCAAAGCCATAGCCCGTTTCCACCTCTTGTAAAAAGGCACAGAACACCATCCCGTGCATCGCATACCCCACCGTCGAGGCGGGTGCATTCCCAAAGGAGAGGGATAAACTCACCATCGTAGAGCTCAGAAGAGGCAGCAAACCGGGCATTCCCTGGAAAATGGGTGGAAACAACATACCAGACAGTTGGATAGCTGCCTGAGTCTGTGGATTTGTCATCACAGGTAGGTCAACCAATTCCTCAATCTTTCTGTCGCCGAGGGAGCCAGCAAGGGCTTGTAGCGCTTTGCCAATCAAGGCTCGATCGGGTTCGCCAGGGAGTTCGATCCCCAATTGTAAAAGTGCGTCTCTTGCTACTGCGATCGTTTCTAAAACTTTGCTCTGGGCTGTCTGAGCGGCAATTTTAATTTCGTAAATTTTAACTCGATCTAAAATCGTCTGAGCTTCTTGCAAAACCAGTGCTGCCATCTGTTCCATACCATCAAAGTCACCATTCAAATAGGCAATTTCAGCAGCAGCAACATAGAGATTTAGCGCCAGTTCATATTGAGTTTGCCAGCATTGAGGTGTCAGTAGTTCAATTCCCGTTTGTAGATAGATATTTGCCGCAGCGTAGGCGGTAGAACTTCTGGCTTTACGTCCTGCTTCTAAGTTGAGTTGGGCTAAGGATGAGCGTTCGCTTAATCGATCGATCGACTCAATTCCTTGATTTAAATGCCCCACAATATCAAACAGTTTTTCTTCTGTTTCAATGTCGGAAGAATTTTGTAGCAGTAACTGCCCTATTTTCAGATGAGTGGCTTTTTTTTGCTCGTTGGGAATCAATGAATAAGCCGCTTGCTGGACGCGATCGTGCAGGAACTTATAAGTGGGATTAGCAACAGACTGATTCGGAGAGAGATCGTCTGCTTGAATTAAATCATAGCCTTCTGAAATCACTAAAATAAGTCCTTCTTGCAAGGCTTTCCACAGCGCTGATTCCGTTTGTTCTGGTAATTCTTCGCTGACTATTGCCAATGTCTCTAAATCAAACTGCGCGCCAATGCACGCGGCAAGTTTGAGAACATCCTGAGTTTGGGCAGGCAACTTCTGCAATTGCGCCGCCATAAACTCCACCACATCCGAGGCGTCGGCAAATTTAACTCGATCGATATTGCACTGCCACCCTCCTTGTACCCCCCTGGGTCTCCCGTTGGTAAGGGGGGATGAAAGGGGGGTGGGAGACCCAGGGGGAGCAAATATAATGTGACCATCTTCATACAACGACTTGAGGAATTGAGTCGAGAAAAAGGGATTACCTTTGGTTTTTTGATAAACCAGTTCTGTCAAGGGCTCAGCCAAGGATAAATCGCAAATCAGCGTATCTGCTACCAACTGATTCATATCTGCTAAACTCAACGGTTGCAGCGTAATAGTATTCACCACTGCCCCAGACTTCACAATCTCATCCACCGTCAACATAAACGGATGAACAGGGGAGACTTCATTATCCCGATAAGCACCCAATACTAACAGATGCCCCGTATCCTGCATTAACAGTTGTAGCAAGTTGAGCGATGCTGAATCTGCCCAGTGCAAATCGTCCAAAAAAATCACTAAGGGATGTTCGGCAGTAGTAAATACTTGTACAAACTTTTGCATCAGCAGATTGAAGCGATTTTGTGCCGCATTCCCTGACAGTTCTAGTGCATCCGGTTGAGCGCCAATAATGCGTTCTAACTCAGGAATTACCTCAATCAGCACTTGCCCGCTATCGCCCACTGCTGTCAGAATATTGGTCTTCCATGTTTTTAATTGAGCGTCACTTTCTGATAGCAACTGTCCCATCAATTCTCGAAATGCTTGCACAAATGCACTGAAAGGAATATTGCGCCCAAATTGGTCGTATTTGCCTTGAATAAAATAGCCGCGCTGTCTGGCGATCGGCTTGTGGACTTCGTTCACTACGGCGGTTTTACCAATCCCAGAAAAGCCAGCTACTAGCATCATTTCGGCACTAGCCGTACTGACTCTTTCAAATGCTGCTAATAAATTATTAACTTCAGTTTCTCTACCGTATAACTTTTCGGGAATCAGAAAACGGTCTGTAAGATCCCGCTTTCCCAAGTCAAATTCTTCTATGCTATGCGTTTCTTGTAATTGAACCAGACACATTTCTAGATCGTGCTTGATTCCCAAGGCTGTTTGATAGCGGTTTTCGGCATTTTTTGCCATCAATTTACTGACAATTTTCGAGATAGTTAGAGGAATTTCTGGAGCGTATTCGTGGGCAGGAATTGGTTGTCTGGCAATGTGGCAGTGCACCAACTCTAAAGCGTCTTCTGTCTCAAAAGGTAGTTTTCCTGTCAGCAATTCGTAGAAGGTGACGCCGAGAGAGTAAAAATCTGTGCGGTAATCGAGAGTGCGATTCATCCTGCCGGTTTGTTCGGGTGAAATA
>JAICRN010000146.1 GCA_025937335.1 Microcoleus sp. TY_ISSM_2_bin.22 | reverse complement strand
TGCAATCTGCAATCTGCAATCTCAAATCTCAAATCGTCTTAGGGTTCCACCTCCGGCCAGAGACGTTCTAACTGATACCGCCAAGCGGCGAGAGTCTGTTCGCGAGACTCTCGCCCGAGTTCCATTTCGCCCATCAATCCCTCTGCGTAGAAACGGTCTAAAGTCTGAAGGGTAGTTTCGACAGACTGTCCCTGCATCTTCGCAGCTTTGATAATTTGACGGATGCGGCTTTCTATCAAACCGCCGAAAAAGTCGGACAAACCTCGCTCTTGCAAAGTCAGCAGTCTGGCGATGGCCGCCGAGAAATCGGCGACGGCGAGTGTGGCACAACTGTGCTGAAATACTCCCCACAAAACGTTTTGATGTATGGCGTAGCGAGTTTCGAGGGTGGTGTCAAAGTTAGCTTCTAGCAGTTTATCGAAAAATGGTTGAGCTTCCTGGGCATCGGCGATCGGCAGCAAAATCCGCAGCCAACTCCCCTCTTCTGAAAGGAGGACTAACAGGCGAAATTTGGGGGTTTCTACTTGCCAAGAAGTCGCAGCAGGCATCTCAACACTGTCACCAAATAAGTCTTTAAGGGTATTGCTAATTTCTTCTGGAGTCATGATGATTTTAGATTTTAGATTTTAGATTTTAGATTTTAGATTAGTCACCAGTGATTAGTCAGCAGTGCGATCTCAAATCTCAAATTGATTTATGGTAGCCACCGGGGGTGATAGCCGGCAAAGGGAAGTTCTTCTGGCTGCAGTTTTGCGGGAGAACCGTCTGCGGGTATTTCTACTAAGGGTAGCAGCCAGAGGCGGCTGGTGGCGATCGACTGTCCGCCCGAGTTGCGGGGACTGTCTGCCGCTGAGGGTTTTGCTGCTGTGACTGATTGGTCGAAAATTAATGCCAGCCCGTCGGGAGATAAACTGATTTGGGTATCTAATTGGTTGGGCAAAACCAGCAGCGGTTTGATGGTTCCTACCAAACGAGTGCCGTCTTTTTTAAGGTCGATGGCGGCGATGAAAGGTTGTTCTTTGTAGCTTTCTGTGGTGAGGCGTTGGGTTAACAAACAGTAGAGACGCTGAACTTGGTTGTCTTTGTCTTTGCGGGGGTCAAAATAAACGCCGATAATGCTGCCGGGAATTCGCAATATTTCTTGTTCTGCACCTTGGTTGTCTAAGATGAAAAGCGATCGAGTAAAGTCGCTGTTGTATTTAACATACGCGGCGGCAGAGTTGTCGCGGGCCATGCCCAATACTTGTTCGTATTTTGGCAAAAATTCTACTGGGTCGGCTTCTGGTTTGAGGGGGACGATCGCTAATCCTTGTTTTTGAGATATTACCATCGATTTGCTGTCGGGGCGAATCATAAAATCTCCGCCTTGTTCATTTTCCAAGGGTCGGGGCGCCAGTTTTTCTTCGACAATCCAAGGACTGAAATCGCCGGGATTGCGGCGGTTGACGCGCTGGACAACTATGATTTTTCCGTCGGCTGAGAGGTCGAATTTGAGGTTTTGGTAATCTTTGGCATCTAATAGTTTGTCCAGTCTACCTGCTGGCTGGGGCTGCTGGGATTTTACTCCTGGAGATTGAGGGTTGAGACCGGTTGTGACGGTAAATAGTTCTTGATTTAGAGTGCCGCCACTGCGGGCGATCGATCGATCTGTGGCTGAGAATAAAATGCGATCGCTGTCGGGATACGGTTTAAAATCGGTGACGACTAAATCTTTGGGAGTCAGCGGTATCGGTTTTGAGTCGCTGCTGGTGAGATTGACTAGCATTAATCTGCTTTCTGTTTCGCCTTGGACGCCGATGTAAGCAAAAGCTCGATCGCGGCTGCGAAAGGAACTGCTAAACGGTTGAATTGGCGTTCCTTTATTTTGGTTGTTGTCTCCGAAATACTTGTCGGTTGCTCCGGCGAGTTTTACTGTGTAGGTAACGCCGTAGGGTGCTGGATCTTGGAGGGTGTAAGCCATGCGCCTTCCCGCCCAACTAAATTTACCGGGGAGGGGGGGTTCTAGTTTTAAGTTTTCCTCGACGGTGGACTGGTTCATCGGTCGAAAGAAGGTGAGGATAAAGCCGGTATCTTGGGCGCCGATTTGTTTGTTTTCCCAGGTGAATTCTCGCACTCGGGGTGCTGTGCCATCGCCGCTCAGCAGCAGCAGTCCCATTAAGAGGCTCAGCAGTAGCATGAGGAAAATCGCCCTGCGGTCGATCGGCTGTTTGAATGGCAGAATAGCTAAGGGTGAAGGATTAATTTTTTTGTTAAAAATACTCACAAATCTTTCTCTCCTACTTCTGCTGAAAATTAACTACCAAATTTTCCCTATTAAATTTTACAGTCCTGGAGGCACTCCCGACTCTCTGAAACCCATTTTTTTTACCAGGGAAAAGAACTCCTATGAAGTATTTTGGTAAAAAACCCGGTTTCTGAAAGTTTTGCTGCCTCCAGGACTGAATTAAAATCACTAGCTTAAATTGGTAGAGTCTGCTTCACGTCGAACAGCCTCCACCGATTTTATATGTGAAATTTGAGATTTTAGCTTATAGGATGACTCAGAGGTAAAAATTGCTCGTTCGAGAGAGGTTTTGACGATTGTACAGCACCCTACCATTTTGCCAGTTGCATCCAAGACTGTTTGAGATTTGAGATTTTTAATTTAATCTCAAATCTCAAATCGCTAATTCTTCAATAGGTTGACGGGTAACACTCGCGCTCTACTCATCCTACCAATAATCATGACGACTACTTAGCTGAGATACCTTCCACTAATCCTTGACAATGGGTATCTTGGAACTATTATTAACGGCTGACAGTGTATGCGGCGATTCAGGTTCGGGATATAGCTTAGAATATTTGTTATCGTAATGCCTGACCTCAAAATAGTTTAACTTTGAGGGTTGAGGCTTATATATTGAGAAACCTTCCAAACTACAAAAAGTTGCAGCACTCTCTAAAGACCCGACATTCACTACTTGATTTTTGAAGATGCGACCTGATTTTATCCACTCTTTCATCTGGCTTTTTGACAAACAGTAAAATGCTGAATGAGGATTGCTAAACTCAGCAATTTTTACACCTTCTATCTCTACACTAGATAGCTGATTCCACAATAACGGCTGCTGTATTGTCAAATCAATATATCTCTTGGTTCTTGATACATTTCATCACGGTTTGGGTAAATAACAGCATTCTCATACCCGCTTTGTCGGTTAAATTTTTCTAATTTTTAGAGAATGAAAGCATCGTCCAAAACAATGTCATCTTCTATGAATAAAAACCAGTTAAAAATTTTTATTATTTCGACAAATTATTCCTGAAGTCTAAACTCTACCAACATGGGGTCGCATTCAGGGCCTTCTTGTATCTGAATGCACTTAATTTGATATTCAGGTAAGTACGCTGTAACGTGCCTGTTTGGTAGAGTTTGGATCGCAACAGTCAGGTCACAATGAGCAAAACTCCTCAACAGTCCATCTATTGTGTGCCTGAGTCTCGCTATTTTTTCTGTGTTTTTTTTCTGGATTATTAGATTATTCAAGGGATGTAAGGTGTGCGACAGCCGCAAAGACTTTGGGGCGTTCTTTTTCGGGCTGTTCGTTGTCTTTGAATAAATCTATAATGCGATTTTTTGATAATAAAACATCAGTTTAGTGTACCTAATAGCCAATCGCGGTATTGCTTGTAACAGAGCCATTTGTAAAAAGATAAAGTGCATTACTTTTCTTCGGGTATTTTTTCATTTGACATATAGACAATCTCCTTTTTGTTTACTGAAAAAATGTATTGATTGGAATTAAATCCATGGGTGATATTTTATCGATTGGCAGACCAAAATCAAAAGCCACTCTACACCAAAGTAGAGTTGCCAGCACCCCTAAAAATAGCCCTGTTAATTGAATATCCTGCCAAAAACAAGTTAGTCCTTCTTTCCACAAACCGTAGTTAGTTACTGCATAGGTAGGAAGGTCGCCGAGAGCTACAGCAATCACTGCACCTAAATTACCTTTTAAGTGGTATCCCAGCGGAATACTTATACATAGATTCACAAAAGTCAGCAGATTGCCCATAGCTGCGTACTGAGACTTTCCTATGCCTAACAGACAAGAAGCCATCATGTTGTGGAGAGTGGTGTGCCAGATACCTAAAGCCAAGATTGGCATCATCCAAGATGCAGCCCAATACTCTTTCCTGTACAGTATTACAATTAACTGGTCTCCAAAGGTAACAAAAATTGCTAAACCTACGGCTAACGGTATTAGAATTAGCTTGCGGTTCTTGAGTATCTTCGCGCGCAACTCCTGTCGCGGCAAATCTGCCAGCATAGAAATCGAGGGAAAAATCACCCTGCCGCTAATGGCGATGATGACTTGGCGCGGCATATCGCCGAGAGTAAAAGCGATGCCGTAAATGCCCAACATTGTTAAAGTAAAAATTTTCCCGAGGATGAGTCTATCGGCTTGAGAACACAAGAAAAACAAAGCCGTAGACAGAAATATCCATTTGCCATAAGAAAATATTTCTTTAGCTGCTTCTTTATCCCAAGCAAAGCGGTTTGACTTGCCGGGAATCAAAAAATGGCTCCATACTAACTCCATTACAGCTCCAGTCAAGCCGCCGGCGATGATGGCCCAGATGCTGCGATCGAACCAGGCCCAGACAATCATTACCATAGTAGAAACAATCTGTATGCCCAACTCAAAAATTACTACTTCCTTCACTGCCATTTTGCGTTCTAGGCTGGATGTGGATGTGGATTTAAACCCTCCTATTAGGGAATTGATACCTATTACTGGAATCAACCACATGAGACGGGGCTCTCCATAAAAACTAGCAACAGGCTGGGTAATTATAACCAAACAAATCCAAATTAAAAAGCTGCGAATAACTTGCAGCGTCCAAGCGGTATTGAGAAATTCAGGGTCTTCGCCGCGTTTGTTCTGGATGATGCTTGGGCCTAGGCCGATGTCTGAGAATAAGTCAATCCCTGTGATGAAAACGTAGGCTAGACCTACTAGACCAAATAGTTCGGGCAAAAGCAGGCGCGTCAGGATTAGGTTGCTACCGAATCGGATAATTTGACTGCTTCCATAGCTGGCTATCGTCCAGATAGCACCTTTGATAGCTAATTTTTTTTCTGATGACATATACTTAGAATTTATTTCCTAATTACGAGTGTAGTGGCTGAATTTGCTATTGGCAACTCCTACAGGATACTGCTGCAACTTTTATAGCTGACTGTACAGTATCTTAATTTCTATACGGAGGACGGGTCTGGAGTCTCGATCTCGCAATAAAGGTAAAAATTAATCTCCTACTTGCTCCACATCTAATAATCATAAGGGTTTTTTGGTTCGGGAATTGGTTTGAGGGAGGATGCTTGAATGATTAATTTGCGCTTGCCTTGCAGTTCTTCTACTATCGTTTCTCCTTCTATTTCTAGCCAACTGTCTGGGGCAAAGGCAGTGCGGCTTTGACCGATCGGTAATTTTACTGGCAACCCGATTGGATAGGCGTCGGCCGCGCAGCAGGTAATGATAAAACGCCCGATCCACAGATATTGTTCTGTTATGTTGGGGGGGTGAATTACAAATCCTTGAACTTTGATTTTTTGACCTCTGTATATATCGGGTTCGGGATTAAAATTTAACAGCCGCACCCATTCAACGAGCGATCGCTTTTCTGGTTTTGTAGTATTGCGAAATTCTTGGGGTTGCAGTCTGGTGATTGGCAGGGATTCGGTGAGGCCTCGTTCTAAAGCTGTCTGGCTGGTAAATGTGCGTGGCGTTGTTAGTAAACCTATTAATGCGACGCTCAACATTAAGGTGCTGCCGATACTGGGAGGAAACAAAGTAACGTGTTCAACTTCTGCAATCCTGAGAGAGTTATTTGCTGTTGATATCCGCGATTGCTTTGCGGTGCGATCGAGTTTTACGAGTTGCCAAGTTTTTAACCCGCCAATAACCATTAAGCCGATTCCTCCGGCTACAGTCAAGCCAAAGTAATTGGGGTGAATGAGAATGCTTAATTTGCCGGTGATCCAATATTTGAGGAGCAGTATTCCCCACGCTAAAATAGCTAGGGCGTCCAGCCAGGGGCTAAGTTTTTTAAGATTCATTTTGTAAGACTCATTGAAAATTTGTAATTGGGACGTTGAAGGAAGAAGAGAAAGAAATAATAAGAGGAAATCAGGAAGAACGAAGAGGAGAAAAACAGCTATATGTGAGTTTATTGTCCGGGATCGAGGTAATTAAAAATCGCAACTGCTATTATTTATCTGTCCGATCTAATTTATTAACCTAAATGCAAGTTGACAGCGAGGGTCATTAAAAAGGTTAACTGAGCTGCCAAGACAATTATGTAAACTACGGCTCGACTTTTAAAAATTGACAGCATTAAACCGATGCCTTTGAGGTCTATCATCGGGCCGAAAACGAGAAATGCTAACAGCGAACCGCTGGTAAATGTGGAAGCAAAAGACAGGGCAAAAAACGCATCTACTGTAGAACAAATCGATACGACAGCGGCTAATAGCAGCATGGCGAGAATTGAGGAAACGGGGCCTTGACCGAGGTTGAGAATTAGTTCGCGGGGTGCGCCAACTTGAATGATGGCTGCGATCGCACTTCCGATTACCAACACTCCTCCCAATTCGCGCAACTCCTGTACCATCGTGTTTAAAAGCAGGCGCAGACGCTCTTTAGAAACGCCGTGGAACATCGAGGAACGTTTTGAGGTTTTTTCTGTTTTGCCTGTTGTTAATGGCTTCCAGTCGTCTTGTAGCATAGATTCGATCGGCACCGCCCCCCCCGGCTGACCGAGCATAAATGTTCCAGACTGCAACAGCAGCGGAGTGTTGGCTTGGACGAGTTCTTTTTCGGAAAACTCTGGTTTTGGCAAGGGGATGGCGCGGGCTACAGAGGGTTGCAGCAGAGGCCGCAAGTCTTTTTGGGCGCTGAACACCCAGCCGATAATTGTGGCTGTAGACAGAGAAAATACCACCCGCAAAACTACAATTTCTGGCTGATCGCGAAATGCCGTCCAAGTAGCCCAAATTACCACGGGGTTGATGGTGGGGGCCGCAAGCAAAAAGCCGATCGCTGCCGGTGCGGGTACTCCCTGCATCAGTAACCTGCGGGCTACGGGCACGTTACCGCACTCGCACACGGGAAACAAAAAGCCGATCGAACTGCCCATCAAAGCCCCCAGCAGCGGGTTTCGCGGGATGCGCGATACGAGTTTGCGTTCGTCTACAAACCCCAGCAGCAAACCCGAAAATAAAACTCCCAGCAGCAGAAAAGGTATTGCTTCTACTAACAAGCTGAGAAAAAGGGTAAAAGCATTGTTTAACTGATTCGTTAGGCTGGGTTGCATCGATCACCTACTGGTAGATTGCTATTTAGTTATACGTCTTTGGTAGAACTCCTTGTAGATCATACCAAAGCATAGCACCAAGTTAAGATCCAGTTAATTTTTTTTTGCCTTTTTTTTTGCGGGATTTTGTAGACCTTCTAATTTAATCAAGGCTGATGCCTTGAATGATTTGGACTGGTTAAACTTGTTTGAATTAGACTGAATTTTTATTCATATCCGCCTCGTACAGCCAATCAATAATTTAATCGGCGAACCACCGCCGATTTGATGGATATTTCCATTAACAATGGTTGATTGTAGAACTACTGCCAGGGCAGATTTTGCAGATTGCGGGCGAGGTTTAATATGTTGTATAACGATCGCTATAAAATAGGTTTGTAGCGAGGACTAAAGTCTTCACTACAAACCTATAAGGGACGCACTTGCCGGTGTGTCGCTGGCCGATCGTTACGGGGGGTTGCGAGTACCGGATCGGAGAGATGGGATGAAATCGCCTCAAATGCTCTAGCCCGGGTGAGGGCCCGACGCCATCGCCCTTAGCTAGCTAAAACTCAGGGATGCGATCGCTCCAATTTGGGCTTTTAACTTGTCTGCTGACGGGGTGCATAGCGTCGTGGGCGATCGGGCAATTGCGATTTTCTTCTATTGTCTATCAATTATATTTCTGAGTACAATAATTTATTAACATAAGGTTAAGACGATAACTTAAGGTTAATAAATAGTTAAATAGTTGAACCAAGCGTTAATACCGCTCAAGTCAGTATAAAATAAAGTCAGGTATAATTACCAGGGCGCATTTATCTCGGTGATACTCCATCTTGCCTAATACTTTAAGTGGTAAAATTTCATTTACTACAGTCAGTTTTTTGTGTAATTTAAAATGCAGTTTGCCAGGGGGATGCCGGTCAAAGCACTTAGCAACTTACCTGCTGACCTTTGGTAGCTGAATGTCTGCTGGCAAATAGAACCCCAAAAAAGCGTGATGATGAATTTATGCTAAATACCTCTTGCGTAGAAAGACCAGTCCCACCCATCTCCGAGGCTGACCTAGGACAACTTTGTTTAGACTCTACTCTCCAAGAATTGTCGCTTTACGATTTTCAGGTAGAAGCTACGGATTGGGGAATGCGAATTTCTCAGATGTTAGAAGCTAATCCGCTATTACCGGGAGTCATTGTGACCCATCAAGGTGAATTTGCCGGCATGATTTCCCGGCGGAGATTTTTAGAATTTATCAGCCGTCCTTTTGGGCGAGAATTATTTTTAAAGCGACCAGTGAGGGCTTTGTACCGCTTTGCCGAAACAGAGAGTTTAATTTTTCCCAGCAATACTTTAATTGTGGATGCAGCCAGGAAGTCGCTGTTGCGATCGAAAGAACTGCTTTACGAACCGATTGTGGTTCAAGTGTCGCCTCAAACTTATAGTTTGCTAGACGTGCACGAACTGTTAGTAGCCCAATCCAACATTCACGAACTAGCAACAAAATTGCTGAGGCAGCAAACTCAATCTCAACTAATTCAAACAGAAAAACTAGCGAGTTTGGGACAGATGGTAGCTGGAGTCGCCCACGAAGTTAGAAATCCAGTCACCTGCATCAGCGGAAATCTTGGCTTTTTGTCCAACTACTCGAAAGACATCATGGAGTTGCTGTCTGCTTACGAACACATTGTCGGTGACAGCGAAAAAATTGACCAACTCAAAAAACACATAGAATTTGATTTTTTGCAAGAAGATTGGGTGGAAATTCTCAAAAGTATGAAAGTTTCATCGCAGAGGCTGACCGAACTCGTCACCAGCCTGCACACCTTTTCTCACATGGACGAAGCCCACTTGAAGCAAGCTAACATCCACGAATGTATTGACAGTACGCTGCTAATTATGAAAAACCGTCTGAAGTACGGGTTTAATGTAGTTAAAAACTATGGGGATTTGCCTTTAGTCAAGTGTTACTCTGGTCAGTTGAGCCAGGTATTTATGAATATCGTCAGCAATGCGATCGACGCTTTGGAAGAGGTAAAAGCAGAAAAAGATTTTATGCCTGCGATTACTATTGAAACCGAGGTAATAGACACTTCTGACGGAGACTTTGTGAATTCGGAATTAATTCAAAATTATGTTAGGGGCGATCGACAAAATTCAAAACAGCTATCCTGCACCAGCCAAAACGCCGATTTCAGCCCAGAAGCAGGCGAAAAAAATCAAAATAACGCTTGGATAGCCATCAGAATTGCCGATAACGGGCCGGGAATTCCTCCAGAAATTCAGCGGCGGATTTTTGAGACATTTTTCACCACTAAACCCGCCGGGAAAGGTACCGGTTTGGGGTTGGCAATTACCCATCAAATTGTTACGGAAAAGCATAAAGGCAAGTTAAATTTGCATTCTACGCCCGGTACGGGTACTGAATTTGAAATTTTGTTGCCATTGATTTGAAGCAATAAGTCATATCAAATCTATTAGCATCGGAATTATTCCTATCTCTCCGATCTTT
>JAICRN010000806.1 GCA_025937335.1 Microcoleus sp. TY_ISSM_2_bin.22 | reverse complement strand
GTGCTTCCCAGATACAGGTTCGCCGCAATGAGGACCAATGATTCCTTGTGGGTCAATTGCCCATTAGCTAAGTTGATAATTTGTACCGATTGTTATGCCTGAGGCCGTTATCCGGCCCTTTTAGAGATTCGTTTTTAAGCGATTCCACGTTTGCGAAGAGCGACTTAAAGAGGTGCCAGCTTGTTACTCTTGACCAATAACGATGTAGAGCAAGTTTTAACTATGGCCGATTGCCTCGATGTTTTACGACGCTTTTTTGCTGAGGAAGGGAGTGGCAAGGTGCTGACGCGCCAGCGCACAGAAAGCTGGCTACCCCACCAGCAGACCGATACTTTTTATCAGTGCAAAACAATGGAGGGGGGCGTTCCCTACATTGGTAAGTATGTAATTCGGATTGATTCCAATGTCACTAGAAAAAAGCATCAGGGTTATTTGAGCCGGACAGAGCATATTCCTTTCGCCAATGGTAGCTGGATGGGCATGTTGCTTGTCTTCTCCACCGACACGGGCGAGTTGCTCGGCTGGATGCCCGACGGCTATCTCCAGCGTACCCGCGTGGGTGCCCTGTATGCCCTCGCCGCTGATTACTTAGCACGCGCAGATTCAGTAGAAGTTGGACTGATAGGATCCGGCTGGCAGGCCGGGGGGCAAATTCTTGGTTTGTTTTGCGTGCGCAACATTAAAAGGGTACGGGTCTATAGTTCCAATTCTGATAATCGCAGTCGATTCGCCAACGAATTGCAGGCGAGCTTAGGAACTGAAGTCAAACCGGTTGCTGATGCCCGTGATGCCATTGCCAAAGCGGACATCATTGCCTTGGCTACAAATGCCAACCAAAAGGTAATGCAGGCCGCTTGGGTTGAGCCCGGGCAGCACGTAAACTCCATACGCTTTCTTGAGCTCGATCCTCTCTTGTACGAAAGCTGCGATCGAGTGGTTGTGAACAGAGCAGAGCCGTGGATTCAGAACTATTATCTTGGCGAGTTGTGTCCGCAGGATGTCAAGGATGCCAAATTGCCCGCCTTTCCTGCCGGCCGGGCTATTGAGGCTTACGAATTTTTCGCGGGACAGCTCAAGAGAGTCAGAGGTAGTGAGATTACGTTGTTTCCGAACGAAGCAAGCAATTATCAGTTAGGTGGTCAGTTCGCTGCAGTCGCGGGTTTCGTGCTAGATCGCGCACGTGAAAAGGGATTAGGCCGCGAGCTGCCGGCGGATTGGTTTTCTCAAACACTCCTCCCGTGACGAGATAGCAATTTGAGACAGACCCGATGTGGAGTAAATCAGGACAGGTGGAAGGTACGCTGTAAGACTATGAGACGAACGTTCAGTTGTGCTTTCTTGCTAGGCCTGACGCTTTGAGTGTGCGCTCCGGAGTTTTGGACCAGCTCAAGACTCGGGTTCCCGTAATGGTCAAACAAGCCGGATAGGAAGAAATCGCCGCCAGAATCGACCAGCAAGCGCGGTTGACGATCAGCTGATCCGGTTAGAGCCCGAAATACGCGCGAAATACTAATTGGCAGTTGGGGCGGCGTCGTGAGTCGGCCCAGATTTCTCTTTCTCAGGTGAGAG
>JAICRN010000097.1 GCA_025937335.1 Microcoleus sp. TY_ISSM_2_bin.22 | reverse complement strand
CGGACAATCAGTGTCCTGGATTGTCGGGACGATCGTCTATGTTTTAATTCTGATTCCAACGGCGATCGCAGCTCTCAACGCTTTGGACATTCAGGCGATTTCCCAGCCTGCAGTCGCGATGCTCAACGACATTTTGACAGCGGTTCCCAAAATCTTCACGGCAGCGCTAATTCTGGTGCTTGCTTACATTTTGGGGCGCTGGGTAGGCGATTTGGTTACTAATATCCTGACGGGAATTGGCTTTAACAATGTCTTTTCTTGGTTGGGAGTGCAGCCGCCGAAACAGCCGCTGAGGCTACCGCGGAGTTCGATCGATCCGGAGGCAACAATACTTCAGGAACCCGAACTTCCGGCCCGCACGCCTTCTGAGTTTGTCGGCATTGTGGTGCAGGTGACGATCGTTCTGTTTGCTGTGGTGGCTGCTACCGACGTGCTGCAGATTCCAGCGCTGACGGCGATTGTTAGCGGTATTGTACTGGTTGCAGGTCGGGTGCTAGCCGGTTTGGTGGTATTTGCGATCGGCTTGTATTTGGCAAATCTGGCGTTTAGTTTGATTGCCAGTTCTGGAACTCGCCAAGCGCGGCTTTTGGGCCAAACGGCTCGGATCGCGATTATTGCTTTTGTTGGGGCCTTGGCGCTGCAACAAATGGGCATTGGCAGCGATATTGTGAATTTGGCTTTCGGGCTGCTGCTCGGGGCGATCGCAGTTGGCATTGCTCTAGCTTTTGGTTTGGGCGGGCGCGAGATTGCGGCCGACCAAATTCGCGAATGGTTAGCGTCGTTTAAACAAGATAAGACGCCGCGTTTGTAACTCTATAAAAAGGCGTTTGTACTTGACAAACGCCTTTTTTTTATGCTTATTTAATTTATCTAACTTTAAACCAGCAGTTGTTGCTCCCGATGTCTATGCAGTCTTTCGAGTAGCCAACAGGCAAAGATATATCGCAACCTAAATAGGTTATTAGGACGTTATCAATTGCTAAAATCATTGCTTTGACTGCTTCTTGCTTCGACTATAACTACAAAGTTTGGCAAGAAAAACTGATGTATTGCAATTTCTTCATAATCCTATACGCGGATCATCGTATTGTTTCCCAAGTTTATTTTGAGGATTATTAGATCAGTTACGGGATGATTTTATCTGGTTTTGAACGATAGTTTATGACTGACACTCATCAATTCATCCCCTGATTTAGCAACTCCCCAATTTCTTATTCAAAAGGAGATTAATATGTCGAACCATGAAAGCGTCTCATCCGAAAGCAGACAGAACACAGAACAACCAGGGCACGAAGCGGTTTCAAGTGAGCCTGAGTCACAAGAAACAGCAGATGATCTATTTGTCGCCGAGTTCGCAGGAACTGCTGGTATAGGCGAGATTGAGTCAGTAGCTGGTTTCGATCCTTCTCGAGCATTACGAGAAGGCACTGAAGCAGAAGAAGTACCAATTACAAAAGAACTGGAAGCATTGCAAGATGCTGCCACTTTGGAATTTTTAGAACCAGAAACAGTCTGCGGTCAAGACGATCGCGTTCGGATTTCACCTGCTACTAATCTCCCTTGGCGATGGATATGCCAACTCCTGATTACATTCCCTGGGGGACAGTTTATTGGCACAGGATGGTTTATTGGCCCACGAACCGTGATGACGGCAGGACACTGCGTTTACAGCAAAGGTGCTGGAGGATGGGCGCAGAAGATTGAAGTCATTCCTGGCATGGATAGTGCCAGTCGTCCTTTCGGATCGCAGGTTGGTACTGCCTTCCGCAGTGTAAAAGGCTGGACAGACAGCGCAGATCCTAACTTTGACTATGGGGCGATTATTCTGCCGAATAATGACCTAGGTAATCGGGTTGGCTACTTTGGGTTTGCGAATGTAGCAGACAGCGGACTAAAAAACCTCACAGTGAATAATTCTGGCTATCCAGGTGACAAGCCATTTGGCACTCAGTGGTTCAATGCTGGTAGTATCACTAAAGTTACCGATCGTAAAATCTATTACATGGTTGACACCTATGGTGGACAAAGTGGTAGCCCAGTATGGCGTTTCTTGAATGGCGAACGACATGGGGTTGGCATCCATGCTTATGGTGGCTGTCCTAACTCAGCGACTAGAATTATTAAACCAGTATTTGACAATATGCTGGCTTGGCGAAATCTCGGGTTCTAGTGGGGAACTTGATTAGAGATATCCAGAAATTCCCGATCGATCTTAAGATAGTTAACTGTTGACTGTTAACAGTTGACAGTTAACTAGATTTGAGAATTCCGATCGAGCGCAGATTTGATATCATAAGTTGACGAAAGTATGTACTTAAACAGCTATGGAAATTCAAGGCAAGATTATGACGGTTATGGAAAGCTGGCCTTTGCAGTTGACAGTGCAGACTCAGACAGCTCTCTATCATGTTGTACTTCGTTCAGACACTCAAATTACTCAGCAGGGAAAAGAGGTCAATCCAGGTAGCTTACGCCCTGATTTACCAGTTAGGATCGGAGGTCAAGTTTATAGTTCAAATCCTCTGGGTATGAATGCTGAGGCGATCGAGGTTTTGGAATAGCTTTGTTGTATGGTGCAGGTGCGATCGCAATCAGTAGCAGCAAGAGTTCGTGGCCACCAATGAAAGTTAAACCACGGATCAAGTCTTGTTCTCGGTTGAGATTGCTCCTTCTTCCTTCTTCTCACTGAAATTTCTGTTTTTCCACACTTCCCAAATCCAACTTAGCCCGCAACTCTTCCTTAATCCGATTTAAAATAGAATCCTCATCCAAAGAAGACAAAATCTTGCTCACCACAGCCTTTGGCCCATCATCTCCCCAAGAAGCACCATTAGCCAAATAAGCCTTAGTAACTTGACCGATACCGTAGGAAGAAACCCCCGCGATCGCAGCTTGCGTCACCGCCACAGACAAATAAGGCCCTAAAGCCAAACCCCCCGTCGCCGGCGTCGCCAAACCCAACAATCCTTTCAACGAGCTCAAACCAAAATTAGCCAACAATTCACCCGCAGTAATTCCCCCCATACTAATTGCAATCTTTTGCAGCAATTCCACCGCGCCCGCTTCAGTCATCGCAATGCCGTAAACTTTAGATAAAGTTAATATCATCACCACATCAATTACCGCACCGCTAAGAATATCAACTACAGTAATAGGATTAAGGGCGATCGCCACAGCTTTAGTCATTACCGCGTTCCAGATAATTCGATTAGCCGCGTCATCTCGAATCTCCATTTTTCGCTGCACCAACTGCTCGTTAATATCCCCCGCACAGAGCATCGTATTCAGCGCGACCAAAGATTTGCCTTCCCGGTCTAAAATCTCCAAAATCTTTAATTTTAAATCTTGCACTTGTGGCAAACTGCGAGTCATTTGCACGCCCATACTTCCGTCGGGACGGCGCACCGCCCTCGCCGTCAAAGGCGAAGCCGCCGCCATCACAATTTCATCGGGAGACAACAATTCTCTCACGCGATCGTCTCGAATTTTATGATAAATTGCCAGCCTGTCTGCATCGGGATACTGGTCAATTTTATTAAACACTAATAACATCGGTTTTCCGGCTTCCCGCAACTGCGAAAGTGCTGCGTATTCCACCTTCGTAATGTCGCCAGCCACCACAAACAAAATCAAATCTGCTTGTTTAGCAACGCGGCGGGCTAAAAGTTCGCGAGTTTCGCCGTCAACTTCATCTATTCCCGGAGTATCGACTAATTCAACTTGCGACAAACGGTAAATAACTGGCGAAAGTCGTAGCGTAGCGGGGCGTAAGCCATCGGGCAAATTCTCATCAATTCCCTCTCCGACATCCCACTGGCCGATAGTCGTGGTGCGAGTCACCCCGTGAGTCGGACCAGTTTCAAACACATTTTGACCTAGCAGCGCGTTCAAAACCGAAGATTTTCCCCTTCCCACCATCCCAAACACAGCTATTTGCACGCAAGCGCGCTCTAGCTTGTCGAGCATTTTCTCCAACCCGCCAATTTCCGGTTCCAGTCCAGTTCGCTCTTGAACTGTCAAGTCGAGATTTTCTACTATATCTCGCAGAGCATCTTTAGCGTGGCGCAGGTTGAGTTCTGCCTGAATGTCTGCGAAGCTTAAAATTGTGTCATCTAATTCTCGATCGACATTTGAAAAATCCGAGGCTTCAGTCATTGTTACCTGATGTTATAGCTTTGCTTCACTTAAAGTTTCAACCGATATGATGCCATTCTAGCTTTTTCCGTCTGCTTTGTACATTAGGGGTACGGCAATGGTGTGTTTAGAATCCGGGTAGGGACACACAAAGCTGTGTCCTTACCCGGATTAGGACACAGCATTTCTGTGTCCCTACAGATATCATGTAAAACCTGTTTGATTTACAACAATGATTAACCCCATCAAAGTAGCTAGTTATCCATTTCCTTTACGTGTAATAATTTTCTTATTAATTTTGCTGGCAATTTGGCTGCCGCTAGCAGCACCAATTTATTTTTTAGTTAAAGACAGCAACTTAGCAACTATTCTGACAATGGGATTGCTGTTTGCAGAGTTTCTGTTCCTAGTGCCGCGCTGGGGAAAACAGGTTTACGGACAAACCCAATTACTCAAAAGTTACGGTTTAATCAATACGCGAAAAAACGGTTTTGAGCTTTTAATCGGATTGGCGATCGGGCTTTTGCTCACTTTCAGCTTATTTGCGGTGCAAGGGCTGTTCGGCTTAGTCGCGTGGCAAAATTCTGATAATTTGCCGAGAATCATCGCAGAAGGGCTGTTAAGCGCCCTTGGAGTCGGTTTTGCCGAGGAGTTGGTATTCCGTGGTTGGTTGCTGGACGAGTTGCAGCGGGATTACAATTATAGAATATCTCTGTGGGCGAATAGCCTGGTGTTTGCCCTATCTCATTTTATCAAACCTGTCGCGGCAATGCTGGGGAGTTGGCCGCAGTTTCCGGGGTTGTTGTTGCTGGGTTTGATTCTGGTTTGGGGAAAAAGATCGCGCCACAATCGTCTCGGTTTGTCGATCGGGCTTCATGCAGGTTTAGTCTGGGGATATTACACGATTAACATCGGGCAGTTAGTGCGATATTCGGCATCTGTTCCCGAGTGGGTGACTGGAGTTAACGGCAATCCGCTAGCTGGGGCGGTGGGGCTGTTGTTTTTGAGCGTATTGGCTTTGGGAATGCGAAAAATGTCCGAACATTCCAAAGGTTTGTAGTAAGGACGAAGAGTCTTTATTTCAGACTGCTTTGAGGACTAAACTCCTCACTACCAAACAACTTATTACGAAATTGATAAACTTATGAAACTCAGCATCTTTGCGATTGCCACACTGTTAACTTATCCAGGTTTATTTGCTCCGGCAAACGCACAAAATACCGCTCAAGTCAAGCCAAATAATTCTTTAGTTCAAGTGCAGCCAGGGCGAGAACAAATTCTCAATGCTTGCGTGCAGAATCAGGCTGAAACTCTGCCCAATCCTTTTACCGATGTACCTTCCAATCACTGGGCTTACAACGCTGTTTTGACAATGTATTATTGCGGGGCTTACCGACAAGCGACGCCACCTGCTTTAATTAAAGAATCACTGGAATCGGGAGATACTACTAGAGAAAGTTTGCCTTCCCGATTACCTTTTCCCAATTTCCCATTACAGCGATTCCCCCTGATTAATTAAAGAATTACTGGCATCGGGATATCTTACGAGAGGAAGTTTTTATTCCCGATTACCTTTTCCCCATTTCCCATTACCAAGATTTTAAAACTGAGCCCGAACCGTAAACGAATAATCGCCACCTGGTTCTAATTGATAATCCCATTTTTCCAGAAACCGGTGCAGCGGTTCCTGAATCAATGCCCTACCCTGAGAAGGCTCAAGTATCAGTGTTTTTTCTGCGGTGAAACGCCACTGAAACTGCCATTCAAAATTGCCGGCACTTACTTCACCCTCAATCGTGCCTTTTTGCCAAGATTGGCCAGTAACTCGAACATATGCTGTTGTTTCAGGCAAACGTCTCGAACTCACCTTTTTGTTTCCGCGTTTGTTTCTGCAATTGTGCGACTGTTGTAAAGGCTCATGGCTTTTTCCACTCCCTGATGCAGACTTAGTTCCACAGCCTCTACCACCAGTTTAAGCACTTTCTCTACTAACTGACTTTCCTCTGAGGAAAACTTTCCTAACACGAAAGAAATCGTATCTTTCTCGTTTTTAGCAGCATCGTTTTGAGGTTTGCCAATGCCAATCCGCAAGCGGGGAAATTTGTCTGTACCCAAATGAGAAATTGTCGATTTCATCCCGTTATGTCCGCCGGCCGAACCGGCAAGTCGCATTCTCAATTTCCCGATCGGCAAATCCATATCGTCGTATACTACTAGCACAGACTCGGCAGGTATTTTGTACCAATCCGTCGCCGCCCGAATCGCTTGGCCGGACAGATTCATGTAAGTTAGAGGTTTCAGCAGGCGGATTTTCTGTCCCCGCAGCCGGTTTCCCTCGCCAAATATGCCTTGAAATTTGCGATTTTCCGACAGTGAAATCTGCCAAGATTTAGCCAAGGCATCGACAGCATTAAAGCCTATGTTGTGTCGGGTGCGATCGTATTTAGGTTCGGGATTTCCCAACCCAACTATTAGCTGGGGAATCACTAACTCCGCTGGTGTTTCCGACTTCTGAGTGTTGTTCATTTAACTGTCTGTGCTATCTTCCTTGGGCTTAGCCGCCGCGAGTTTTTCAGTTTCCGGTTTGCTGCTAGTTGCTACTGCTTCTTCTAACTGCTTGGCTTCCCGCGTGAACTCAGACTCAAAATCCCGCGAAGCATCTTGAAATCCCCGAATTGCCTTCCCCATACTCCGACCGATTTCAGGTAATTTTTTTGGGCCAAATACCAATAGGGCGATCGTAAAAATAACTGCCATTTCCGGCAAACCAATGCCAAAAATATTCATGGTTTTTCTCCTGCAATTTGTTTAGTTACTTCTTGTTTATTTATAGCAAAAGTAATCGAAAAGGGTAAGGAAAAACGGGAAAACTTAGCTTTTACCCTTTCTCCTCTACCCTCAATTTTTACTTTTAGCCTTACTGTTTCGCGCTCAATTTTTAGCGGCCCAAGCTCGACCAATCCATATCCACATTCTCCAGAATCAGAGAAGAGTTGTAGATTTGCAAAATAATCAACAAGAACACGAAAAACAGTCCAATGAAAACGCTCATCAACAGCGTGGTGCCCCAACCCGGAGCCACCTTGCCGTACTCTGAGTTAAGGGGTTTGAGTATATCTCCTAACCAAGTCCGTTGTGCCATAAGTCACCTGCAATGAATCTCTACAGAGAAGTTTGACATATTTTCACCGCTAATTGCGATCGCAATTTCTCAGAAATGCGGCATGGGGGACTGGGAGAAGGGGGAGTGGGGGTTGGCTCCCATACCGTACTGCGCCTGAAATCACTAGACTTTCAGACGGATTGTTATTTTTTGTAATATTATGGAGTGGAGCACTCAATAATCGATCAAAAATATGGAACCCGCAGCAGTTCTAGGCATTTCACTGGGCGTGTGTCTGGTGGCAATCACCGGATTCTCGATCTACACCGCTTTCGGTCCCCCTTCTAAGGCATTGAGAGATCCTTTTGAAGAACACGAAGACTAAAGAAGAAGGAAGTTCGGCAACGAGTAATGTACGGGATGTAACGGAGGTCAGGAAGAAGGAAGGTTTTCTCCCTCTCCCCATCCCCTCTCTGCCTCTCCCCATCCCCCTCTCTCCCTCGGGCTCGGAGATATTTTTACAGCCGGAAGGAAGTGATGCTGTGGGGCGATCGCCTCTCGCCTACTCGTCAAATGGTATATTTTTCAGAAATACAGTAAATCTCTATTCCATATAAGCTAAACATTATTAGGTGTCAGGCTAAAGCATCATGGGGAACACATTTGGGCATTTATTTCGGATCTCGACATTTGGGGAATCTCACGGCGGCGGTGTCGGAGTAGTAATTGACGGTTGCCCTCCCCTGGTGTCGATCGACGCATCGGAAATTCAAGCCGAACTAGATCGCCGCCGCCCCGGCCAAAGCAAAATTACCACGCCCCGCAAAGAAGCAGATACCTGCGAAATTCTGTCGGGGGTGTTTGAAGGCAAAACTTTGGGAACGCCGATTGCAATTTTAGTCCGCAATCAAGACACTCGCCCCCAAGATTACGGCGAAATGGCGACAACCTACCGCCCTTCCCACGCTGATGCTACCTACGATGCTAAATACGGAATTCGTAACTGGCAAGGCGGAGGTCGATCGTCCGCAAGGGAGACCATAGGTAGAGTAGCAGCAGGCGCGATCGCTAAAAAAATTCTCAAACAAGCAGCAGGAGTCGAAATAGTCGGCTACGTCAAACGCATCAAAGACTTAGAATGTGTCGCCGACCCGGACACTGTTACCTTAGAACAAATAGAAAGCAACATCGTCCGGTGTCCAGATGCTGAATGCGCCGAAAGAATGATTGAACTGATCGAAAAAGTTCGCGATAGCGGAGATTCGATCGGCGGTGTAGTCGAATGTGTCGCCCGCAACGTACCCAAAGGTTTGGGAATGCCCGTATTCGACAAACTCGAAGCCGACTTGGCCAAAGCCATCATGTCCTTGCCCGCCAGCAAAGGCTTTGAAATTGGTTCGGGCTTTGCCGGGACTCTGCTCAAGGGCAGCGAACATAATGATGAATACTATACTGATGATAAGGGTGTAATTCGTACAGTGACGAATCGCTCTGGCGGAATTCAGGGTGGGATTGCTAACGGCGAAAATATCATTCTGCGGGCGGCCTTCAAGCCAACGGCGACAATTCGCCAGCAGCAGCGCACCGTTACCCGAGAGGGCGAAGAAACCCTGCTGGCTGCCAAAGGACGGCATGACCCTTGCGTTTTGCCAAGAGCTGTGCCAATGGTCGAAGCAATGGTAGCTTTAGTGTTGTGCGACCATCTGCTGCGCCATCACGGACAATGTGGAACCTTAAAGCCTGAATTTTAAAATGGAAATCAGCTTGTCCTCTGTAGCGGCAACTCCCGTTGATTGCCCTCAACCCTCCGAATCAATAAAAGGTATAGATGATTTTGTAGTACAGTTCTGGGGCGTGCGGGGCAGTGTTCCGACACCAGGACAGGAAACTGTTCGCTACGGCGGCAATACTTCTTGTTTGGAAATGCGAGTCGCTGGCAAACGCTTGATTTTTGACGGCGGAACAGGCTTGCGGATGCTGGGAGACCAGTTGGTGCAAGAAATGCCCGTGCAAGCTTATATGTTTTTTACTCACTATCACTGGGATCACATTCAAGGTTTCCCGCTGTTCGCCCCAGCTTTCATCCGCGGCAATAGGTTTGATATTTACGGGGCGACTCCGCCGGATGGAGATTGCATGAAAAGGCACTTCGTCGAACGGGTGCTGCACTCGAATTCGCCGGTGCCGCTGATGGGTTTGCAGGCAGATTTGAATTTTTACGAACTCAATCACAACCAGACGATGATGCTGGACGATATTGAGATTAGGACGGGTTCTCTGAATCACCCGAATACTGCTATGGGATATCGGGTGACTTGGCAGGGACGATCTGTTGTTTATTGTTCGGATACTGAGCATTTTCCCGATCGGCTAGATGAGAATGTTTACAATTTAGCCCTCGACGCTGATGTGCTGATTTACGATGCGATGTACACAGACGAGGAATATCACAACCCCAAGTCTCCGAAGGTGGGTTGGGGACACTCGACTTGGCAGGAAGCGGTGAGAATGGCTAAGGAGGCACGGGTGAAACGAGTGGTGATTTTTCACCACGATCCGGCTCACACTGACGATTTTCTCGATCGCATCGCCGAAGATGTGCAAATCGCTTTTCCGAAGGCTGTCATGGCCCGCGAGGGTCTTATTTTGCCGATCGGCTTGTGAACATTCGCCTCTGACGGTCGATCGAACCATCAACCGATCGCACCCTAATTGTTATGTGAATATGTGGCTCTGGTCTCGCGCCCAAAGCCACATTTTTTTACAATATGCAGCAAACTCTTAACTGCATGGTATAATTCTTGCTTGTTAAGTTTTTAGGCAAAGTATTTAAGGTTTTTTTATTGTTCAACCGCGTCCGCCAGACGCCAAGAGGTAAGATAATTGGAGGATTCCCAAGGGTGAAAAGGAGACAGTTTTGAATGTCAACAAACACTGCGAGGCGAGGAGCTCGCACGCCTGAGTGCTAGTCTGATGCCAGTAGACTTCCAGAAGCCTTGTTACAGATTAATTATTAAGGACAAAAACTGAAGTTATAGCTCTGATCGAGTAAAGCTCGATCGGTTTTTTCGGATCGTGAATATTGACAACTGTCAAAAGCTAATAGCTTTTAGGTACAAACTGAAAAAACTTTCAGCAGTCAATTTAACTAACCAGAAAGAAACGATCGCTCTTGGGTTTGGCAGTAGCTGCGGCAAGCGAATGTTATGACTTGACTATCAAAATGGGAAATTTACGTTTTAGATCTTCAGCACATCAATACAGATGGATTGCCTTAGGCAGTTTTGCTGTAATTATGGGTATTTCAGGCGCCCTGGCCTACCGCCTCGCCCCGCCCCCCGGATTCATGGCTCAAGGCACTCTCACCTCTAATAATCCGCCAGTCAAATTTTCGAGCACGGGCACGACCATTCTCAAGCAGGGAGAGCAACTGACCCCCGAGGTTCTGCTGGCAGATAATGTTGTCAAAGCAGTGGCAGATGCAGTTAAGCAGTCGCCTTCTCAAGTTCGACAAAATGCTAGTGTCAAGATTTCTAAGCCGGAACAACCCCTGGAGATTGTTGTTGGGTATCGCTCGCTCGATCGGGAGCAAGCAATCCAAACGGCGGATATGTTGATGAAGGGCATGGTTGAAAAAAGCCGCCTGATTAACAGATATCGGTGGCAATCAGTCAATCAGTCGCTCAACCAACGCTTGGCACAAGTCACTCAAGACCTCAAACAAGCTCAGCAAAAACTCGACCAATACGAAAGAGAGCGCGCTCGCTTGTTGCAGCAAATGAAGCTTCAGCAAGACTTTTACAACAAAACTCAGCTTGCAATGGCGGATACGCAAGCGTCGGAAAAAGAAATGGTCAGCAGTTTGGCCGCCGCTACAGTGCCACAAATTGTGGCGACGCCCACAAGCGATCCGACTGTGCCTCTGATTTTGGGAATTGGCTTGCTGTTGGCGATTTTGGTCAGCCGCGGTTTGATTCCTTCGGTGGCGGATTGGAGGTACAAAGCAGCTTTTCAGCGAGAAGAGAGCGAAAGGCTCCAAAGTGCTTTGTACCGATTGATCAAAGAAGGCCACGGCGAAATCACTCTGGTGCGGTTTGCGATGGAAACGCGGCTGTCGCCGGATGTCGCTCAGCGTTTTTTGAACCAACAAGCTGAAGTCTTTAATGCCAATTGCGAAAT
>JAICRN010000152.1 GCA_025937335.1 Microcoleus sp. TY_ISSM_2_bin.22 | reverse complement strand
GCGGATTAACGCAGATTAATTCAGATATATCTGCTGTTATGTGCGTTCGTCTGCGGTTTGTTTCAAGAAAAATGGCTGACAAGAAATTTATCAGCGCTGTGCTTTTGCAACAACTTGATTTCCGATCGCAGTTGGCTGTTCCGAGGATTTTTCAGCACTATGCTGCAATGCCTGATACAGCCGATTTAAAGCGCTGATGTATGCTTCTGCGGAGGCTACGATAATGTCGGTATTTGCTGAGTGACCGGAAAATACTTTGCCTTCGTGCCGCAAGCGAATTGTTACTTCCCCGATCGCATCTATTCCCGCTGTCACCGATTGTACAGAAAACTCGATCAACTCGTTGGGTACGTTTACCACCCGGTTAATTGCCCTGTAAATCGCATCCACAGGCCCAGTGCCGATCGCAGCATCGGTCAATTCTTCGCCCGCCGGGTTCCGCACAGTGACAGTTGCTGTCGGGCGAGATTTGTCGCCGCAGGAAACTTGCACCAATTCTAAGCGGAATAGTTCCGGTGCTTGGTGCACTTCGTTATTGGCGATCGCCTCTAAATCCCAATCAGTAATCTCTTTTTTCTTGTCTGCCAAATCTTTAAACTTGACAAAAGCCTTATTTAGCTCATCGTCGGCCATTTCAAAACCCAACTCTTTCAAGCGAGTGTGAAATGCGTGGCGGCCGGATAATTTGCCCAAGACAATTTGATTTTCCGTCAAGCCGATCGACTCAGCGTCCATAATCTCGTATGTCAGCTTATTTTTCAGCACCCCGTCTTGGTGAATTCCCGACTCGTGAGCGAAAGCATTTGCCCCGACAATCGCCTTATTTGGTTGCACCAACATCCCCGTCAAATTGGAAACCAAGCGGGAAGTTTTGTAAATTTGGCGCGAGTCAATATTTGTCAGCGGTTCCTCAGAATCCGCAGCCCGGCCCAAGAACGGATTATAGTATTGACGCCGCACGTAAAGCGCCATTACCAACTCTTCCAGAGCCGCATTTCCCGCCCGTTCGCCAATCCCGTTAATCGTGCATTCTAACTGTCTGGCGCCATTTTTCACAGCTTCCAAAAAGTTAGCAACAGCCAATCCTAAGTCATTGTGACCGTGAACCGAAATAATTGCGCGATCGATATTCGGCACATTTTCCTTAATTCCCCGAATCAAAGCCCCAAACTCGCTCGGAGTCGTGTAGCCGACTGTATCGGGAATATTAACAGTAGTCGCACCGGCGGCGATGGCCCGTTCCAGAACCTGATACAAAAACTCCGGTTCCGAACGACAAGCATCTTCCGGTGAAAACTCCACATCATCCACAAAAGACTTAGCGTAAGCCACCATTTCCGGCACTATTTCCAGAACCTCAGCCCGCGTCTTTTTCAGCTTATACTCCAAGTGAATATCAGACGTAGCCAGAAACGTATGAATTCGCGAATTTACGGCCGGTTTCAGAGCCTCGGCTGCTGTTTTAATATCCTGCTTTCTCGCCCGCGCTAAACCGCAAATTGTCGGCCCATCTTCCGTGCCAACCGATCGGGCTATTTTTTGGACTGCCTCGAAATCTCCCGTGCTGGTGAAAGGGAAACCCGCTTCAATCACATCCACGCCCAATCTCGCTAACTGGCGAGCGATCGTCAGCTTTTCGTCCACATTCAGAGATGCACCCGGAGATTGTTCTCCGTCGCGCAAAGTCGTATCGAAAATAATAATCCGGTCTTGACTTGGTTGAGTTTTCATAGCTCTAAAAAAAAAGTGTTTTCCTGATTTTTACTTGTCCGTTTTTCTGGTTTTTTAGCCCCCAGTCAGTCGATTTTAGATTTTAGATTTTAGATTTTAGATTTACTCCACAGATGAATCTGGGAACTTGAACCTTAGTCTAAAATTTTGGGCTACTGGCGACTCCTATCGGAAAGCAAGTATGCGTTTTTGGGCGGGGGCACCAGTCCCGTGTTTCGCGCCAATAACGAATAATTAATAACCCATAACCCATAACTACTGACTAATGACTAATAACTACTAACTACTAACTACTGACTAATGACTAATGACTAATGACTGCTGACTAATAATCCATCTTCTCGATATGTTCCCTAATTTCATTTAGGTCTATATACCTATCTGTAGCATTTCGTAACTCTCTAGCAATCATTCCTTCGGTTGATACCACAGTAATATGAGTATTTTTAGATCGCAACAGCTCGATCGCCCTCTCAAAATCCCCATCCCCGCTAAACAGCACAACTTGGTCGTATTGATCCACCGTATTAAACATATCAACCACAATCTCTATGTCTAAATTAGCCTTTTGAGAATATCTGCCCGAAGCATCGTCGTAATATTCCTTAAGAATTTTAGTACGAACCGTATAACCCAGACTTATCAAAGCATCTCGAAATCCCCTTTGATCTTGGGGGTCTTTCAGACCCGTATACCAGAAAGCATTGATCAAGATGACATTCGGCTGCGAAGTTTTGAAATATTCGAGCACCCTGCGAGGATCAAAAAACCAGCCGTTCTTTTGTTGAGCGTAGAACATATTGTTCCCGTCCACAAAAATAGAAAGGCGGTTCATTAAGTTTGTCATAGAAACTTAGACCTAATAATTGTAGAAAGAAGTTAATCTAAATATCACATTTTAGCAACATGGAGCTAACTGAGGCAATAGATTAAACTTCAGAAAACTCCATCCCCCCAGTATTTCATATTTTCGCCTCTACCGCCAGAGGGCTCTTTTAACGCTGCTTGCATTCGATCGACAGTTCCGATCGAACCTGACGCCCTCTAACTCTATAGCGGCTGAGGTTTCAAGGTTAATTGGGCTTCAAGCTATCGCCCTACCGCCCTACCGCCAAGCAGGTATGCCGAAGCGCATTGCAGTACCTTTTGCTCCCCTGATTTCATAGCAGAGAACCCCCGCGATCAAGCCTTTTTGCTTTCAAGGGCCCAGCGAGCCAACTCAGTCCGGTTGTGCAGACCTGTTTTGCCCAGCATATTGCTGACGTGGCTTTCTATAGTCCGCTGGCTGACATTCATCACGTCTGCGATCTGGCGGTTTGCCATACCCTGCGCTAGCAACTGTACCACCTTTAACTCAGTTGGAGTCAATTCGACATTGCGGCGTGCCTTAATTTTTGGGCCGCTCTCAATACCTTCATTGCGGTGGCGAATCAAGCGGGATGCGGCTTTCAGAGAAGATTCTACTTGAGCTACCAGTTCTTCTGGTTCAAAAGGCTTAACTATATAAACGTCAGCCCCCGTGCTCAAGCCTTTTACTCGGTCTGAACTTTGACCTTTAGCAGACAAGAAAAGAACCGGAATCCAGTTAGTACGAGGGTCTTCTCTGATGTGTTTGACTAAAGTGTACCCGTCCATTTCCGGCATCATCACATCGCAGATAATCAAGTCGGGAACTTCTTGTTCTAGTTTTTCCAGAGCGTCTCTGCCGTTTTCTGCTGTAATGACGTTGTAACCCCGAAACTCCAAGTAATCTTTGACTAGCAAGATCAAGTTGGGGTCGTCGTCAACCAGCATCAGCCGTTTTTGCTCTCCTGAAGTATTGTCCTTTGTCATGTTTATTCCCACTAAAGTATCCCGCTCACTTCCTTTTTTTCACTCATGTTTTTTCCGTCAGTCTCCCGCCACCCGGCTGGGGGTGGAGAACGGCGGTCTGGTGAAGGGATAGCGGTGAGGGAAAGCGGGGCGGGTATTACCGCTTCCCAACCTGTGCTCGACGGCGGTTTGTGAAGGTCTTGCGACCTGGAACGCAGCCTAAACCTGTAAGGGACGATCGCCCTGTCAAGATCGGCCTTGATTGATTGGAGACTCCCTAACAGAGCCCAAGTTAAATATTTAATCTCGATCGGTTTAATTGCAGGTTGATGCCCCAGTTTTAAATGATACTTCTGATATAGAGAAATTTAAGCAGACTCCCTACTTACGTATTTAACTGTTTCTAGTGTAGTTTGGCAACCTGCTTAGTGTCTGCCACTGAGAAACTTTTGCACAAAATTTCACAGTTCCTCCGATCGATTTTTTTGAGCGTACCTTTTGAGAAACACCAGCGACAAGCTAAGCCAGACTGTCAAGACAACCTAACTACAGTTTTTTTGAACTCTAGCAAGTGCGATCGCCCGGACGCCAAACAGTCTCAAATTCTCACCCTTAACCTTAAATTTAACACTTTACCTATAACCCTGTACTTTAACAGCGCTATACTTAAATGTTTGGCTTCGCCTCAGTCGGCACAGGCAAAGGATGAGTCAAGAAAGCGTATTCTTGAACTACCTTTGAGTTTAGGAGATGTTCCTGAATAATTCTCTCAATGACGGGGGGAGTAACGTCGCGGTACCACACTCCGTCTGGATAGACTACCATAATCGGCCCCGACACGCACACTCGCAGGCAATTGGCTTTGGTGCGAAAAATGCAGGTTGGTCGATCGGCACTTGGCTTGTCCAACCCCAATTCTTGCAAGCGTTTTTTTAAGTAATTCCACGCTTCCAGACTGGTTTGGCGATCGCAGCACTTGGGCACGGTTTGGTCGGCACAGATAAAAATATGCCGCTCGATTTGAGCTATTCCCAGGCTTTGGACGCAAGCGCTCAAGCCTTGGCTGCAAAATTCATCGTTATGTTCAAGCATTTTATGTACTCGTCAACAGTAATTTGTTAGCTGCCGAAAGTCATATCACCACAGCCCCCACTCCCCTCTCCGGATCTCCTACTCATTCTCGGTTCGGGAACCCGTACTGACAAGTAAGTTGCGATCGCCCGTCACTAAAGCTAAATTAGCACTCAGGAGTCGAGAGTGCTAATATGTCAGTTGTAAGTAGTCCGCTGTTGCTTTCATCGTGACCCCTGACGACTGACTCACGACAATCTGTAATCTGGAGATTTATTTATGGCAGCAGTATCACTGAGTGTTTCAACCGTTAAACCGTTAGGCGAGCGCGTGTTCGTGAAAGTAAGCGCTAGCGAAGAAAAAACCGCCGGCGGCATCCTTTTACCCGACACAGCTAAGGAAAAGCCCCAAGTAGGCGAAGTCGCGGCCGTGGGCCCCGGCAAGCGCAACGACGACGGCAGCCGCACTGAAATGGAAGTAAAAGTCGGCGACAAAGTTCTCTACTCGAAATACGCCGGCACCGACATCAAACTCGGCACCGACGAATACGTCTTGTTAGCCGAAAAAGACATTCTGGCGATCGTTAACTAATTAATCATTAGTCATCAGTCCTTAGTCATCAGTCATTAGTTTAAAGCGAACGCCGCCAAACAACTAATGACACAGGACAAATGACAGACATCCATCATCCACAATCCAAAACCTAAAACCCTCTCATCCCCAAAAACTATGGCTAAGCGTATCATCTACAACGAAAATGCACGTCGCGCCCTCGAACGCGGTATGGACATTTTGGCCGAAGCAGTGGCAGTAACCCTGGGCCCCAAAGGCCGCAACGTGGTTCTCGAAAAGAAATTCGGAGCTCCTCAAATCGTCAATGACGGTGTTACCATCGCCAAAGAAATCGAACTAGAAGACCACATTGAAAATACAGGCGTTGCCCTGATCCGTCAAGCAGCATCCAAAACCAACGACGCAGCAGGCGACGGTACCACAACTGCTACGGTTTTGGCTCACGCAATGGTCAAAGAAGGCCTGCGGAACGTAGCAGCCGGTGCAAATGCGATCGCCCTCAAGCGCGGTGTTGACAAAGCAACCACGTTTTTGGTAGAAAAAATTGCCGAACACGCCAAACAAGTAGAAGATTCCAAAGCCATCGCTCAAGTCGGTTCCATCTCTGCTGGTAACGACGATGAAGTCGGCCAAATGATTGCCAACGCAATGGACAAGGTGGGCAAAGAAGGCGTGATTTCCCTGGAAGAAGGGAAGTCTATGACCACCGAATTGGAAATCACCGAAGGGATGCGCTTCGACAAAGGCTACATTTCTCCCTACTTCGTCACCGACACTGAGCGGATGGAAGCGATTCTAGAAGAACCTTTCATCTTGCTGACAGACAAGAAAATCGCTTTGGTACAAGATTTAGTACCCGTGCTCGAACAAGTAGCTCGTTCCGGCCGCCCGCTGTTGATCATTGCAGAAGACATTGAGAAAGAAGCTCTAGCTACCCTCGTTGTCAACAAACTGCGCGGTGTGTTGAACGTGACTGCTGTTAAAGCACCCGGTTTTGGCGATCGGCGCAAAGCCATGTTAGAAGATATCGCCGTATTGACCGGCGGTCAACTAATCACCGAAGACGCCGGTTTGAAACTGGAAAATACCAAGCTCGACATGATCGGCAAAGCCCGCCGCATCACCATCACCAAGGACAGCACCACAATTGTTGCCGAAGGTAACGAAGCCGCCGTCAAGTCCCGCTGCGAACAAATTCGCCGTCAAATGGACGAAACCGAGTCTTCCTACGACAAAGAAAAGCTGCAAGAACGTTTGGCCAAATTGGCTGGCGGCGTCGCAGTCATCAAAGTCGGCGCGGCTACCGAAACAGAAATGAAGGATCGCAAACTGCGTCTTGAAGATGCGATCAACGCAACCAAAGCTGCAGTAGAAGAAGGAATTGTCCCCGGTGGCGGTACAACTTTGGCTCACCTGACTCCTCAATTGGAAGAGTGGGCGAATAGCAGTCTGAAGGGCGAAGAGTTGACCGGTGCATTGATTGTAGCCCGGGCTCTGGCTGCTCCTCTGAAGCGGATTGCTGAAAATGCTGGTTTGAATGGCGCTGTGATTGCTGAGCGCGTCAAAGAAAAGCCCTTCAACGTTGGTTTCAACGCAGCGACAAATGAGTTTGTCGATATGTTTGAAGCTGGTATCGTTGACCCCGCGAAGGTGACTCGTTCTGCTCTGCAAAATGCCGCATCTATTGCTGGTATGGTGCTGACAACCGAGTGCATCGTCGTTGACAAGCCTGAACCGAAGGATGGCGCTGCTGCTGCTGGCGCTGGCGGCGGCATGGGCGGCGGCGACTTCGATTACTAAGTCGATCGTTTGATGACTAATCGCTAGTTTGATGGGGCGGGCTTTAGGGCCCGCCCTGTTATGTTGATAATTTTTACAGAACGGAACGTGATAGTTTCTCATCATTTTGCTCCTCAATAATTCCACATATTGAGAACCCAGGAAACTGTTGACATCTTCAACCAGAAGTTTTAAGATCGAACTAAAGCAAGAATTAAATAAAATACTGTTAACCTTAGCCGGGGCGGATCACCGCCTCGGCTTTTTGGGTTTTTACGGCTTTATTCCGATATCTTTTCGCTAAGTTTGGCTTGCCTTTCCCGCTGGGAAAAAATTTTTCAAACTGCTCGGGTCGGAAGTCACAATCGTCAAGATAAAGCTCTGGGTACTGTGAGTGGAATGGGTCACGTTAAAACCGCAGGTCATAAGCCAATAGCCTAACCCTGCGTTCAAGTTAATTAAAAATTCAGGAATGCTAAAATGAACTTACCAACTGCTGAACAAGGCATCAGATGTGTCATACTATGTCAATCCTTAACCAATACATTCACCCCTGTTTTCATTGTCCGCCTAGACGAGCGAACAGGTCATCTATTTATATTGGCAGGAGATAATATAGAGATAGAAATCTATCGCAATGGTTTGTGGAGGTTTTTGTGAGCGAGCCTGAATTTAATAGGATGACTAAAATAGAGCTAAGAGCTTATGTCATTGCTCACCCCAATGATAGAACAGCGTTTCATGCCTTTGTTGACCGTTTTACCTCTGAAGCCTCAACCAAGACGTTTGACCTCCCGAAATCAAGTGCTGAGGTGGAGGAAGTTGATATCTTGGTTAGAGAAAAATTAGAGCAACTGAAGACGACTTAGCTCTAAAAAAGCGATCGCCCCTTGCCTGAAATGGTGAGGGATTTTTTTTCTGCGATACAATCAAGACAGCACTTAAAAATCGTGATTTAAACATGGTAACAAGCTTAAATGTATTGCAATCCCAACCCTCTAGCCAATTAAAAGTGACACTCCTGTTAGAAACTCTCTCATCAGGACAGGTTTCTGCTTCTGTTTTCGAGTTTCCGCACTGTCGAGTTGAAGCAGCAACTCGGGAAGAAGCGATTACCCAACTTCAAACCACATTTTTAGAACGACTTAAGCATATTGAAGCTATTTCCTGGGAAGTACCGATTCAGGCTTCAAAACCCACCTGGATGCAATTTGCGGGTGTGTTTAAAGACGATCCAGATTTTCACGAAATTATGGACGAGATTCGTTCCGAACGTACATCTGACGATGACTCTGAAATCGATCCCTCATACTACCTGTAGAGGTTATTTATAGGATAGTAAACTCACATGAATCTATCATTTAAAGATTTAAGGTTTATTATAGAAGCCATTGAACATAAAATAAATGCCTATAAAGAACGTTGGCAAGTAATTGAAGATGTAGATGAGGATGAGGCTGCCGATCTAGGGAATGATATTAAATTTTTAGAGCTTCTCATCGCAGACATGACGACAAGTTTATATCAGAATACTGGACGGGAAAAGATCGCTTATGAAGAAGCGCTATCTGAAGCCCTAGAAGTGACTTTTGCAGAGTGGGAAACTAGCGAGGCGATGACGGCGGAGGAAGCCTGTAAACGGATCAGAGTAATTTCAGATCAATCTCTCGAATAACTTTGAGAGAAGGCATCAAAAACTGATCCGCCTAAGTGCACAATCAAAATGTGGCTTTTATTACCTTTGAATAACCAGGCACACCAATTATGAAACTTTACCACACTCCCATTTCTCCCAACTCCCGCCGCGTCTGGATCGCCCTCTTAGAAAAAAACCTCGACTTTGAATTAGTAGAAATCCACTTGGACGGCGATCACTTGCAGCCAGACTTTATCGCAATCAATCCTTTTCACCGCATCCCTGTTTTGGTCGATAATGACTTCACTGTCGTCGAGTCTCTAGCAATTCTTGACTATCTAGAAACGAAGTATCCCGAACCCGCAATGCTGCCAAAAGAACCGAAAGATTTGGCAGTTGTGAGGATGGTAGAATTAGTCACGGTTAACGAACTTCTGCCGCAACTTTACCCGCTAAGCAGTGAAAAAATGGGCAGGGGAACTCCCCAAGCGCAGGAAATCGCAAAGGCTAAAGAAAAAGTCGATACAGTGTTGAAATTCTTTGAAGGCTTGCTGGACGATCGCCCTTTTTTCGCTAGCAACACTGTTACCTTTGCCGAGTGCGTTGCCGGCACCGTCGTGCCCTTGCTATCTTGGGTTGATGTGTCCCTAGACGGCTATCCTAAAATTCAAGCTTGGTGCGATCGACTAATGTCGCGTCCCTCATGGCAGCAAACTCAATTCACCGAGGCAGATTTGGCGGCTTTCGCATCTCGGAGACAAAAATTTTTGGCACAATCTGAAGCCTCATGAACCAATCAAGTCTCAAGCGATCGCTCTTTTTCCTAGCTATTTTCGCCAGCATCCAAATTCCCATCGCAGCAATGGGGCAGCCCGCCGCCCGATCGAACTACGAATCAATTAACGTCAAACAGTACCTCGGCGATCGCAAAATTACCGTCTCCAACCCCAAATATATCGCCGCAAAACTCTTTAGCAGCGATCGAGAATCTGAAGGCCGAAAAAGCGACCAAATTTCGGTTGAATATCCCACGCGAGAAACAGCAGTAATTGTGCATACAGTCATCGGTTTAGCTGACGATTC
>JAICRN010000661.1 GCA_025937335.1 Microcoleus sp. TY_ISSM_2_bin.22 | reverse complement strand
TAAATACCAAACGCATCCTAATTAACTACAAACAAAGCCGCTCCTCAAATTTGGAAATTATAGCCAGACTTGAGAAAACTTTACTTGCAAATGTAAGGCGCGATCGCGAGTACAAAATGCCGCGCGGGTACATAAGTTGGGAAACTTTTTCGACAATTGTAACTGCTGGGCTAGTAACAGCCCAAGAATGCGGGCTGAGCGTTCCGGGATTTGTACACAGCTACCGACTGTCGAGTTGGTTTGTTGGCGATTACCCAATTTACTGTGTCAAGCCCGAAATCTTCGAGGCATTTGACAACACGAATGTCCTTGAAAAACCGGGGATTTTATCAAACTGGCAACCGTCAATGCCTTATTTTGTGCTCGCATTTCCCAAAGAGTGCTGCATAGAAGTTCCTGATGGAGGAAAGCTTGATTATTTTGTGATTTACTGCGGGGGAGAAAAATCAGAAACGTTGAGGTATCGCGGGATTGAATTGCAACATTTTTCTAGCAAATACGAACGCAACATTCAAATTGCAGGTGTTGATAGCAAGGAAACTGTATGGATGTCTGGTACAGCCGTCGAACGCGACGGGAAACTTATTCATGCCGAGGAAAATTGCGGCATCGACGCGCTATCTCCAATCGATCGCGCTTTTATCAATCGGCTTCGCAATTTAGCGATTGGGGCGGCGCTGGCGATCGAATACACGCCGGAGCTACTGTCAGATGTTTCCGCTAAAGAAACCAGAGCTACCGGAACTAAAGGATTTAACAAGCTAACCGATCGCAATCCTTCTATAGTGAGATACCCCCGCTGGCTGGGGGAAAATTACCAACGCAAAGTTTGTGGCGAGCAATCGGGGGTTCATACTTCCCCGCACTCGCATTGGCGACGGGGACACTGGCGCAATCTGGAAGCTGGCGACGGCAAACGGTGGAAGGAAAACCGCAAACTTTGGATTGAACCCGTGTTTGTCAACCCTTCTTAGTTTTTGCTATCAACACAGTAAAAAGTAAAGAGATCCGCAAGTGTTTTATTGTGCGGGCAATGGCAAAACAACTACAAAATGCACTGCCGTTGGAAAATTAATAATCTAAACTTCAAAACCATGAAACCTGTAACCCAATTCCGTATCTTGAAAGCTTTAGACAATCTGTTCAGGCACACGCATGAGAACAAAGTTATGAAACAATCGCAAGCTTTTGCGCTGCACGGGCTGAAAAGTTTGACTGTAGCAACGCAGACATTCTTTAGTTTTGCGCTGCTAATCACTTGCCGATTTCTTAATACATTTACTGAGCAACTCAATGGAAACAAAAAGATGTGATTGTGGCGGGGTCTTGGCGTCGCAATGTCGAGACAATGTTGTTACCGTTTTTGGTACTGGGCAAAAAGTAGTTTGTTACCAAAGAATTTGCTTAGGTTGTGGATACGATAATAAGTTTGCTTTTTACGGAAAATGTGCTGAGTGCGGATTGCCTCAAAATTCAAAAACAGGGCAGGATAGCGAACAATGAAACGAAACGAAATCAATCTCAACTTTACTGAAACAGACGACGACTCAATCAGCGAAGTTTGTCGGTGCGAGTTTTGCGATCGCCCGATCCGATTTTATCGACACAAGCGATGGCTAGGGGATGATTATCACGAACAAAACGCAGACGGTAGTTTTCACCGACACTGTTGCCGACCGACTGGATGGTCGGACTTTGGAATTCCAGAAGGCTGGGAATATGCTCGATCGGATGACGATGACGATCGAGCTTGTTTTACTCGGAAAAAGTACACCCGTTTTGAGAAGTAATTAATTGGAGAGCAATGATGATTGATTTTGATGTTGATGATGAAGAAATAGCGCAAGAACCATGCCCAGCCCGACGATGCTGTAATTGTTATTACTGGACGGGAAATCCTGGAAATATGCCAACTGATTTTGTTTGTGCGGTAAATATACCGCGCCCTTTGCCAGCAGAACTTGATAGGGTAGACGATCGCAAAGCCTACGCTTTTCATAATTGTCCTGATTTTGTTGCAAACTTGGAAGGACAAACGTGAACAAGTTATCAGTTTTGGAATTATTTGCAGGGATAGAAAGCTATCAGCTCAGCTTGCACCAACTTTTGGCGAGTTTGATAGCTTGCGGGATTAAAGACTTGTCAACTTAAAAATAGAAAATAAGCTAATGGCAATATATTCAGGAGAAACAAATAGCTATCAAGACGCTTGTAGATTAATAAAAAAACTACAAGCGGCGGGCATTGAAAGTTGCCTAACTTCTGGAGCAGTATCCATTCAGTGCAAACCGGATCAGGTGAATTTAGCGCAACAGATTTGCGAAAAAGAAGGCATTGCTTTTCGATGTGGCTACATTGGTGTACAGCAAGAGTTTTTAGTAAAAAGTTCGGACGGAATTGAGTTGCTGGAACAAAGGGAAGGTGACGCTCGATCGGTTGTTAACGAATGGAACCACTGATTAAACTAACGAACAATTTCTTTAAATCATGAGGGACAAGCGTGAGTAAGTTATCGGTTTTGGAATTATTTGCAGGGATAGGAGGTATCAGGTTTGGATTTGAGTTTGCCGGAGGTTTTGAATTTACAAGAGCAGTCGAAATTAGCCCAACCGCCAGATTGGTTTATGCCGCGCGGTTCCCAGATACCCCAATCTGGGATGATGTGCGCACCTTCAACCCAAGATTTGAAGAATTCGACTGCATTGTCGGTGGCAGTCCTTGCCAAGATTTGTCAGCCTGCGGTAAGAGAGCCGGACTTGACGGAGAGCAATCGGGATTGTGGTGGCAGCAGTTGCAAATTATTGATGAATGCCGACCAAAATTTGTTGGCTGGGAAAATGTTGAGGGAGCGCTGTCTCGCGGAGCTAGAGAAAGAATGGCTAGAGAGTTACCCAAAACGTCTACGGATGGGTGATTCTGTCCAAGGAAATTATTTCAGCAAACCGCCCCAGCTTGGCTTGCTGGGATTGGACGATCGGGATGGTGGGAGCTAAATCAGCCGCCCGATCGCGCCGGTATTGAAGGCAAGCGGATAAAGGGGCGGCGGGCCTGCATCAATCACTACGGTGCCGCCTGCACTCCGATGCAAGCAGTGCCGATGGCGTTGAGGATCAAATATTTAGCAGGAATTTTGGATATCATGTAAATAGTTTAACGTCGTAATGGGCGGTATCCGTTTGTATTAAACATCTTTAAAATAAAATGTTTAACAGGTATATAGGTTTGATTTTATCC
>JAICRN010000743.1 GCA_025937335.1 Microcoleus sp. TY_ISSM_2_bin.22 | reverse complement strand
TCATTTCCCATATTCATTGCCCCGTGTCCCATATCCATTGCCCCGTGTCCTAAAAGCACAGAAGGCCAAATATGAGTGCCTGCAAAATACCAAAATAGGAAAGTTAAAACCGATATCGCCATTACCCCATACACAAAATATCCCGCGACAGTATCAGCTAAATTTTGAATCGGCGCTTTGCGAGTTTGGGCTGCCTGCACCAAAGCCACCATTTGAGCTACAGTTGTTTCCTGACCGGTGCGAGTTGCCCGCATCACAATTGCCCCGGATTGATTGATAGTTCCCGCCGCAACTGTATCTCCCGGTTGCTTGAAAACCGGCATAGATTCGCCAGTCAGCATCGACTCATCTATGGTTGTTTTACCTTCGGAAACTTCGCCGTCTACCGGTATTTTTTCCCCGGGCAAAACTTGCAGCCATTCTCCGACTCGGACGCGATCGGCTGGAATTTCAATGTATTGTGGATTGTAGACCCTAGATGTCGAGTTTGAAGGCAATTCTTCCGATCGCAAATCTAAACTCGGGAGTTTAAAATCAACTAAGCGGGCTGTCGCCGGTTGCAATGCGATTAAAGCTTGCAAAGCTGATGCAGCGCGCCGTCTAGCTTGCTGTTCGAGAGTTTTGCCCAACAAAATAAAGCCAAGCAGCATCACCGGTTCGTCAAAAAAGCACTCCCATCCCATCCGTGGAAACAGCAGCGCGGCGTTGCTAGCGGTGTAAGCTGTAACAGCCCCTAAAGCTACCAAAGTATTCATGTTGGGTGCATTTCGCCACAAACTGCGGCACCCGTCAACGATAATCGGGCGACCCGGTAGCAGCAATGCTAGGGTGGCGAGTCCCCAGTGAAACCAAATATTGCTGAGAATTGGGGCTTTTGTGCCGAGTACGTGACCTAAACCGGATAGAATAATTAAGATTAGGGCGATCGTCAATTGATTAATTTGCTGTCGAATTTCTTGCCGTCGCCTTTCAATTGTTGCCGCTTCTGCTTCCCGCTGATTGTCTCCTAAACGAGACTGAGAGGGAAATCCATTATCAGTCAATTTTTTCGCTAAAGCCTCTGCATCCACAGCCCCCGGTTGACACTCAACCGTCGCGACTTCTACGGCCAAGTTTACGCAAGCTGAAATTACCCCTGAATACTGCATTAGTTGGCGTTCAACAGCTTTCGCGCAGCCAGCACATTTCATCCCCCCGACATCGAAAGTAACAAGTTCTGGCGGTGATTCTTTAACTGGTATGATTTCTGGTTGAATTTCGGCGATTGTTTTGGGGACAAATTGCATGAGTGTTTTTCGGTATTGATTAGAATATTTCGGTGCTTGTGAAAGGGTTTAATGCACTTTTTAGACAAATGTCTATATTTTTATCATAGATAAAGTTTGTGGCATCTTCCAAAAGTGTTAGTTTTTTTTAATTCTTTTTGATCGCTGGCTGTTTCAACCGCCCGTTTATAGATGTTTTCAGTTGAGTGAAGTACAGATATCGGGTAAGGACAAGGCAGTGGCTATACGTATCAACTTAAATTTGAAACCCCACGATGAATCTCGCTTTTAGCTGAGTCTCGATCTCCCTTCTTCATGGCAGAGTTGTTTCGCCGTCAAATTTATCAACTTATCTAACCCTTATGCTGTAAAGTGTTCAGATATTTCCTGGTGATCGAGTCAAAATTATTAAAAACTCCTCTTACCATGAGGCGGAGATGCTTTGTCAAGACGCAAATCGGAAATTGAATCGTAAAATAAAACCGCCCTCCGCAGTCGCTAGTTCCTAGCAATAAAGTCATACCCTGTTGTTTATTCCCCGTACCCCGTTCCCTCTTGATTCTAATCACTGATATCTGGGTTGCTAGGCGGTGATAATTGCGTTAAAGGCTACTATCAACTGCTCATCCCGGAATAGAAATCACAAACTCCGAACCCTGCCCCAAAGAGGAATTCACTGCTAACGTACCTCCATGTTTTTCCACAACAATTTGGCGGGTTATCGACAATCCCAATCCGGTTCCTTGACCCACAGACTTGGTGGTGAATAAGTGGTTAAAGATGTTTTCCTTGACTTCGCCCGACATCCCCACTCCATTATCCTTAATCCGAATCACAACCTGATGTTTGGATTCGCTCAGAGCCGTGTGAACCGTGATTTGATTGGGTAGAGCTTTAATTTCCTGAAAACTGCGCCCCTTATTTGACTCCTCCAGAGCGTCAATGGCATTGGCCAGTACGTTCATAAATACCTGGTTCAACTGTCCGGGAAAGCATTTGACTAGGGGCAAGTTACCATACTCTTTCACTACTTCAATGGCAGGGCGGAACTCGCTGGCTTTTAAACGGTGTTTGAGAATCAGCAGAGTGCTTTCGAGTCCGTCGTGAATATTGAAAGCAACTGGTCGATCGCTATCTGCCCTGGAAAACGTTCTCAAACTCGTACTGATATTGCGGATGCGCTCGACTCCTTCCTGCATCGAGCCAATCAATTTCGGCAAATCTTCTCGCAAATACTCCAAGTCCATATCCTGAATTTCTGTTTCAATTTCCCGTCCCGGACGGGGAAATGTTTCTTGATACAAATCAATCAAGTTAAATAAATCCCCCACGTATTCTTGAGCTGGTTGC
>JAICRN010000185.1 GCA_025937335.1 Microcoleus sp. TY_ISSM_2_bin.22 | reverse complement strand
GGTACACCGCTACCCCGATCGGGTGTTACTGCTTGCCCTAGACACTTGTGCCGCCTACTGTCGTTACTGCACGCGATCGCGTTTGGTCAGCCAAGGGGAGATGTACCCAGTGACGCGGCGGTTGGATGCGATCGTCGCCTATCTAGAGGCACATACCGAGGTGCGGGATGTGCTAATTTCCGGTGGCGATCCGCTACTAATGTCTGATGAACCTTTAGACAACTTACTTGGGCGGTTGCGTGCTATTCCCCATATAGAGTTTGTGCGTATTGGTTCCCGCGTGCCGAGTTTCTTGCCACAGCGAATTACACCGGAACTGGTTGCAGTGCTTCGCAAGCATCGCGTGTGGCTGTCCGTGCACTTTTGTCACGTGCGGGAACTTACCCCGGAAGTGGCGCAAGCTTGCGACCTGCTGGCTGATGGTGGCATTCCTTTAGGCAGTCAGACTGTACTGCTCAAGGGTGTTAACGACTCCGAACAGGCACTCAAGGATCTGTTTCACGGTTTGCTCAAACTGCGCGTGCGACCTTACTATCTCTACCAATGCGATCCAGTTGTCGGTACTGCACATTTGCGGACAAGTGTGCAAACAGGTATCGATTTGATCTCTAAATTGCGCGGTCATACTACCGGGTACGCCGTGCCAACCTATGTGATTGATGCCCCTGGCGGTGGTGGCAAAGTACCCCTTCAAGCCGAGACTCTACTTTCTTATGAGAACGGCAAAGCGGTAGTGCGTAATTGGGAAGGCAAGACTTACAATTACGTAGATCCAGTAGAGTAAGGCTGAGGTATGGGGCTATTTGTCGGTTTGTGTTACGACCTGAAAGACGACTATCTCAAGAGCGGTTTTAGCGCTACCGAGGTGATGGAATTTGATGATGAAGAAACCATCATTGGGTTGGAAAATGCGCTTAGGAGTTTGGGTCACAAAGTCGAACGGATCGGCAATGGTAGAGAACTTGCTCTAAGGTTGGCAAAGGGCGATCGCTGGGATTTGATTTTCAACATTGCCGAAGGACTCAAAGGTCGCTCTCGCGAAGCCCAAGTCCCAGCAGTCTGCGAATTATTCGCTCAACCCTATACTTTTTCCGATCCGCTTACTTGCGCCCTTACCCTTGATAAGGCCCTGACTAAGCGGGTAGTTCGGGATTTTGGTTTGCCGACAGCACCCTTTGAAGTGGTGAGTACATCCCAAGAAGCGGGGGCAGTATCCCTTCCCCTACCCTTGTTCCTCAAGCCTGTAGCGGAGGGAAGTTCTAAAGGCATCACCACGAGATCCCTGGTTAAAGAACGCCAAGATTTAGTGACGACCTACCAAGCGCTACAAGAAGAATTCAATCAATCAGTGCTGGTGGAAACCTTTCTTCCGGGTCGAGAAATAGCTGTCGGTATTGTTGGCAACGGTAGCACAGCACGGGTAGTAGGCGTGATGGAAATAATTTTTACAGACCAAGCGGAAATTGACGCTTATACTACCCTTAACAAAGACGAGTATCTGGAAAGGGTATCCTATCGTTTGCTAACAGATCCCGAACCCCTCGCATTACAGGCAAAACAGTTGGCGCTGGAGGTTTACCGCGTACTGGGTTGTCGGGACGCCGCCCGGGTAGAGCTACGCTGTGACGCGAGTGGGGCATTGCAGTTTTTAGAGGTGAACCCATTGTCAGGGATACACCCTATCCGCTCCGACTTGATTATTATGGCGTGTCTTGCGGTTGTGGAATATGCACAATTGCTCGATGAAATAGTTAATTCCGCATGGCAAAGGTACAAAAGTTGAGGCATAGGAAATATTTATTTTTCCTTTTCCCTTGTCCCGACTGCTGCAAATTTAGTTAACCATTAGTTTTTCAGTAGCGTTTCGTTTTGCTAACCTCTACTTTCTCAGCTACCATCTGTTGACCAGTTTCTTCTATCGCCCGATGAAAGTTGTAAGATTCTTCCAGGGCTTTTAAAGAAACACTATCATCCTCAAGCTCGCGAGCAAATGTCTTGGGCAACTGTACTCCAAGTGCCACCATTCTGATAGCATCAAACAAAAACATAGCTAGCCACAAGATATGATTACTCTCAAACTTAATGGCAGCAAAATCCGCAGGTAAAAATCCTACCACAAGAGCAACTAAGCTAACATTGCGGAGGGTATGCCCTTGTGCCAACCCCAAGAAGTAACCATCTAGCATGAAGCTTAGGGAACTGCATACCAGGACGAGTAGCAACCAGGGAACAAAAATATCAATGTTTTCGGTGACTTCGGTGTGGTTGGTTAACAACCCAAAAACAGTATCGGGAAATAGCCAACACGCTCCCGAGAAAGAGAGTGCCACCAACAGCGCTGTTCCCAGAGAAACACAAGCAAGAGGTACTAACTGTTGAGAAGATCCTTTTCCTTTAAAGTTTCCGACCAGAGTTTCTGTGCCGAATCCCAATCCTTCAACCAAATAGATACTCAAATTGCATATCTGTAAGAGCAAGGCATTTTGAGCGTAGATAATCGTCCCCATCTGTGCCCCCTGATAGTTAAATGTTAAGGAGGTAAAGATAAAAATTAAATTGCTGACAAAGATGTTTCCATTCAGGGTCAAGGTAGATTTTATAGCTGAAGGATGCCAAATTTTTTCAGCTACGGCTCGTACCTCTTGCCACCTAATTTCTTTGCACAAAAAAATCAATCCCACTAATAGGCACAGATATTGGCTTATAGCAGAGGACACTCCAGCCCCCGTACTTTCCCAACCCCACCGGATAATCAAGAGGTAGTCGAGTGCGATTTTGCTAGCATTGCCAACGACAGACAACACCACAACTAAGCCATTTTTTTCCAGTCCTAAAAACCAACCAAATAAGACAAAATTGAGCAAAATGGCAGGCGCTCCCCAAATTTGGGCGTTGAAATAGGCTCTACCTGCAGCTTTAACCTCGGGTGCGACATCGAGGAAGGCAAACCCTAATTCTCCCAAAGGGTACTGCAATAGTACGATCGCGATACCCAGTACCAGAGCAATTAAACCATTACGCAGTCCCACCAACAGCACGCCTTCTCGGTCATTTCGTCCTACAGCTTGAGCCGTTACCCCAGTGGTACCCATCCGTAAGAAGAGAAAAATCTCGTAGAGAAATGTAAGCAGGTTTCCAGCTAGAGCGACTCCAGCTAGGTGGTGTATTTCTTCAAGATGACCCAAGAAAATGACACTGACTAAATTGCCCAGTGGCACCATAATATTTGACAGGACGTTGGCTAAAGCTAGTCGGAAGTAGCGGGGTACAAAGTCATACTGGCTATTGAGCATCAGGTTCATAGATAAATCCGCTAGCTACCAAAATCTTCACCAAAGAGCGTCGGCTGTTTACATTACTTTACATGATTTAGTCCTCTATGTGGGACAAGGGGACAAGGGGATAATGGTTTGCAATTCGTCTAGCCTCAATTGATTGATACTCCTAATCTAGGGACGGTTAGCGTGACTCCGATGAGTCAGCGATAACTGATTACACTTCGCTCGCGAGGCGCAAGCACTGCCCGTAAACCCGGTGGAAAGCATTACGCTGTCATGTTCAACCAATCTGCAATCGGAACGAAGTAAAGCTCTCACAGCCTTTAAAAATAAGTAGGTTGCAGCCGTAAGCTGTGAGCGTGAGGGATGGTGGCAAAAGCCAAAGCCGGCGTTGTAATGGCACAGATATGCTGACAGCACCGGGTGGTGTAAAAGATAGAGGAAAGAGGCGGTGCTAGAGTTCTGATTGTGACTGTCAAAATTAATGATTTGGCGATCGCCCTGCCTGTGGTGTCTATCACGGGAGTTACCATACAATTACCCCATCTTGCAACTATTTGCTCAGTTGGATGGAGAATAGCGGTTGAAACCAGCTTGTTTTTTCCTAACAACAACCGCCGCCGTTATAATGCCAAGTCGAATCAGTAATTAACACCTTATCGGGCATTAATCCCGCCAACTTCCCAGCAGTTTTATCGCACACCGCTGCCGGCACGCCCCGCTGCAAAACGTGACCCGCCCCGTCATCAAACAGCTCTTCAGACCCCGTATAAATCGCCGTCTTGCCCGTGAAAATGCAAGCCCCGTCATCCGGTACATCCACTTTGAAAGACACAGAATCCAGGCTTTCTAACAGCAAATCCGCATCCAATTGATAATTGTGTTTGTCCAGCAATCGGTAAGGTCTTCTCGCCCGCACTTCCACTTGCCCAAAACCTACGTCTACAAGGTGTTGAACGTATTCTGCGTATGTCAAAGCGCCGGACAAACACAAGGCCCGCAAGCGTTGGTCTTCTTTCAAATGCTGGGGAATTGGCCGAGTTGCGATCGGATCGCTCATCAACAACCTGCCACCGGGTTTTAATACCCGATAAGTCTCTTTTAATGCTTTAGCTAAATCTGCGGGTTCAAAGATATTAAACAAGCAATTTTGTGCGACAACATCTACAGAAGCATCCGGCACCGGCAATGCAAAAGCATCGCCTTCACAAATTTCCACAAAACTCGCATCAAACCAATCATTTTCTTGGGCGGCAATTTGCAAGTTTCGTGCAGCCGCGTCTCGCATTGCTGGAACGGGATCGACGGCAATAACCGCTCCTTTGTGTCTTGAAAAATATGCAAATTGCAGTGCTTCTAGGCCGCCGCCGACGCCTACATAAAGCACGAAGGGATTGCCCACAAGTTCGGCGGCGTGAACGGTTGTGCCGCAGCCGTAATTCATTTCTTGCATTTGTTCGGGAATTTTTAATCCTGGCAATTGCAAGGGACTGCTTTGGACGCAGCAAAGTCCGATTTGGGGGGTTTCGGCAACATCGCTGTAGAATTTGGCAGCAGTTTCGAGGTAGGTCATTTTCGATTGTCCTAATTTTTGATTTTTGACCGCAGATGGAGCACGGGCGGGACGCCCATGCCACGAAGCCCAGAAAGTTTTTGTTAGGTGGCAAATTCGACTTTTTGTTCGGATTTTGGCTGATTTTCGGGTTGGGAAACTGTTGTTTCGGGAGTGGATAATTCGCCGCTGCTTGGCTGGCTAGGAGTTTCAGCGGCAACTGGTGGCGTTGGCGGTACAAGATTGGGAGACTTTTCTGGTATCGCAGGAGCTATTACTTGTGGTACTGGAGCTTTTTCTGTTATTTCTGGCAGGGTTGGTGGCTCTGAAGGATTAGCAGGTGCGACAACTTGACGCAGAAAGTTGCGGAACCGATTGTAATATCCTTTATATTCCTGTTTTTTGGCTTCGGGAGATCCTGTTACTGTTGGTTCTATTACTTGAACGGGAGGCACAGTTTTTGGGGTTTCTAACTGTGGAATTGCTGTCGGTGTCGGTTCTATTACTTTAACTGGTTCTACAATTTTCGGCGCTTCGATTTGGGGGGTTGCTGTCGGTGTCGGTTCTATTACTTGAACCGGATCAACTGCCGGAGCGACTGCTGGCTCTAAGCTCGGTTGGGTAACTGGGGTTTCTGGAACCGCTGGTAAGGGTTGGACAACTGGTGTTTTTTCTAATGCAGGTGTCGGTTGTGGTTCGGGGGTTGGGGTTGGTTTGGGTTCAGGGGCTTGGTAAGCACGATCGACTATACCGCGAGTTTCTGCTACTGTTAGTTCGCCTCGGAGTAATTTTGAAAGAGTGTCTTGACCCAGCGGTTCGTAATCGATCAGTCTGACTGTATTATTAAAGGCGTTTTTGACGATATTTCCCCTTTCGTCAATTAATTCTAGCTGTACCCAGTTTTTCCCGGGTTTGAATCCTTTAAGATATATAGGTTGCCACTGGTCGATCGCAAAGCTTTGGCCGTTGACTGTGGCTCGAATTTTCCAATCGAGTATTTCATCTTGGGAATTTTCTTGCGCCACTTGGTGCTGGGGGGCATTTGTCAAGTAAAAGTCGAGCAGGATGGGTTCTGCGCCGTAGCTGCCTTGAGGGCTGTTGTACGTTAATAGGGGCAATGTTCGATCGGGATTATTGTCGTCTGTTTTGGTAAAAATGTGAAAGGTGGTTTGGGCTGATGCACCTTCGTTTTTAAAGCTTTCTTCCCAAGGGCTAGCGGCAAACACTTGCAGGGTATGGGTTCCGGGCTCTAAGTCCGACAGCGTTAAAGGTTGGTTGATGTCGTAAACTGCTGCTTGAGGCTGGTTGTCTAATAAAACTTGCAGATGGGGACCTAAGCCCAAGTTTGCATCTTTGAAAATGGGCAAGTCCTTAACTTGGAACTGAACAGACACATTTATATCCTGAAGCACTTCGTCAGGTTTTGGATTCAAAATACTAATTTGAGGCTGGTAGATTTTTAGAGCCTGACGCAGTTGTTGAATGGCTTCTGGGGGAGAAACCTCTGAGATTTTATTTACCTGGGCGGTAGCTGAGCCGCTCTTGTTCCCTGATTTGGGCAATTCGGGGTGGCCCGCGCCACAACTTGCTAAACCCAAAATTAATACTGCTGCTGCGAACAATGCCAGCAGCCTGCCCGCAACGGTTCTGTGCCAATTGATCCCAATCACGCAACCATACTCCTAGAAGCCTTCTCATAGGGAACTATAGCCCAAAAATGAATTTAGTATTGGGGAATTCCAGCTCATGAATTCCAAAAGCGGGTAGGAGCCAGGATTGAGGCAGCAGCGGGCAACCTATCGTCTCCGACTATTAATTCCCGCAGCCGTTTTGCAAAACATATATCTACAAATGAGTATTCCTCAATTACTTTATCTTTGAGTTTTGTAAAGTTAATGGCAGTACCCCTTGACTTTTTCGAGGGACTGTGGAATTTAAAGGCGTTATTACATCAAGAATTGAGCCTTTTTTAAGTATTGTTAACAAGCGATTAATACTTCTCTAGCAAGCTTATAATTCATAAAACTCCCTCAAAAGAAGCAGCCGCATCAAACCTAAATCAGGAACGCGATCGGTCGCTCATCTGGCGATAAGAGTTGTCAGTACCCAGGCACATTGTTAGCGACACTGGGAAACTGGCTTCTTCAAAGAAGCAAAATGCTTGGGGAGACGATGCACCTGCGTCTAGCTCTGCAAAGAGTGAAGTGCAAGCAGTGTCGGCTTTCCCGAGAATCCCCGCCTAATCAAGCACGGGGAGTGTCAGGTACATTATTCAGTTCTCGTTCCTTGTCTTACCGAGAGGAGAGTCTTCATGACCATTAGTCCTCCAGAGCGAGAGGTAAAAGTTAGGGTAGTAGTCGATAAGAATCCGGTTCCAACTTCCTTCGAGAAGTGGTCAAAACCAGGTCATTTCGATCGCACTCTAGCTAAAGGGCCAAAAACCACCACTTGGATTTGGAACCTCCACGCTAACGCTCACGACTTTGACAGTCATACAAGTGACTTAGAAGACGTTTCGCGCAAAATCTTTAGCGCTCACTTCGGCCACTTGGCAGTAATCTTCGTGTGGATCAGTGGCGCATATTTCCACGGCGCTAAATTTTCCAATTACGAAGCTTGGCTGACTAATCCTACAGCCATCAAGCCCAGCGCTCAAGTGGTCTGGCCGATTTTTGGTCAAGAAATTTTAAATGCAGATGTAGGCGGCGGCTTTCACGGAATTCAGATCACCTCTGGTCTATTCCAGTGGTGGCGCGCCAACGGCATCACTAACTCATACCAGCTATATTGCACTGCGATCGGCGCCCTGGTAATGGCAGCCCTGATGCTATTTGCCGGTTGGTTCCACTATCACGTCCGCGCTCCGAAACTGGAATGGTTCCAGAACGTGGAATCGATGATGAACCACCACTTGGCTGTGCTGTTGGGCTGCGGCTGCTTGGGCTACGCGGGACAGCAAATTCACGTTTCGCTGCCGATCAACGCTTGCATGGACGCGATCGATGCAGGCTCACCGCTGACAGTCGGCGGCAAGCTGATCAAAACAGTTGCTGACATCCCTCTGCCACATGAGTGGATTTTGACACCGGGCTTGATGGCAGACATCTACCCAAGCTTCGCCAAAGGTTTAACCCCCTTCTTTACTCTCAATTGGGGCGCATACGCAGACTTCCTGACCTTCAAAGGCGGTCTGAACCCCACAACAGGCGGTTTGTGGCTGACTGATACAACACACCACCACTTAGCTTTGGCAGTGCTGTTCATCGTCGCTGGTCATATGTACCGGACGAACTGGGGCATCGGCCACAGCATGAAAGAAATCCTAGAGAACCACAAAGGCCCCTTCACTGGTGAAGGTCACAAAGGTCTCTACGAAATCCTGACTAATTCTTGGCACGCGCAACTGTCGATTAACTTGGCACTGATGGGCTCTCTGAGCATCATCGTCGCCCACCATATGTATGCGATGCCTCCGTATCCGTACATCGCGACGGACTACCCGACTCAGCTATCCCTGTTCACCCACCACATGTGGATCGGCGGATTCCTGATTGTTGGAGCAGCCGCTCACGGAGCAATCTTCATGGTTCGGGATTACGAACCCGCTGGAAATGTCAACAACTTGTTGGATCGCGTGATCCGGCATCGGGATGCGATCATTTCCCACCTGAACTGGGTTTGTATATTCTTGGGCTTCCACAGCTTCGGTCTGTACGTTCACAACGACACGATGCGGGCTTTCGGTCGTCCTCAAGATTTGTTCTCCGATACCGGGATTCAGTTGCGTCCGATATTTGCCCAGTGGGTGCAAAACATCCACGCCTTGGCTCCGGGCACAACAGCGCCTAATGCTACAGAAATCGTCAGCCATGCTTTTGGCGGCGGTGCAGTAGTAGTCGCCGGCAAAGTAGCGATGATGCCGATCGAGTTGGGTACGGCGGATTTCATGATCCACCACATCCACGCTTTCACCATTCACGTTACAGTCCTGATTCTCTTGAAGGGCGTGTTGTTCGCACGCAGTTCTCGCTTGATTCCCGACAAAGCCAACTTGGGCTTCCGGTTCCCTTGCGACGGCCC
>JAICRN010000007.1 GCA_025937335.1 Microcoleus sp. TY_ISSM_2_bin.22 | reverse complement strand
GTTTGCCGGCGGCGATTACGAATTTGTGTTTCCAATGGTGGTAGGGCCGCGCTATATTTCGGGAAATACGATCCCCCCCAACCCCCCCTTGCTAAGGGGGGGCGATGCTCAATTCCCCCCCTTAGCAAGGGCGGGGCAGGGGGGGGTTAATGCCGATGCCGATCGCATTAACCCGCCTGTCTTGCCTCCAGGAAGGCGATCGGGTCACAATATTGCTGTTTCGGTAGAAATAGATGCCGGAGTTGCGATCGGGGATGTCCGATCTACTTCCCATCAAATTACCACTCACCGCAGCGGCAATATTGTACAAGTCCAATTAGCCAATTCTGACACAATTCCCAATAAAGATTTAATTCTGCGCTATCGAGTCGCGGGCGAAAATACTCGGGCAACTATTTTGACTCAATCCGACAAGCGGGGCGGTCATTTTGCTACTTATTTAATTCCGGCATTAAACTACAAAACTAATGAAATTGTACCTAAAGATGTCGTGTTTCTAATGGATACTTCCGGTTCTCAGCAGGGCGAACCGCTAGCAAAATCTAAGGAATTGATGCGCCGCTTCATTGAAGGACTGAATCCCAACGATACTTTTACTATTATTGATTTTGCAAATACTGCAAAAGCGCTTTCAACAAATCCTTTAGCAAATACGGCTGCCAACCGACAAAGCGCCATTAATTACATCCAAAACTTGCAGGCAAACGGTGGCACTGAACTGCTTAACGGCATTCAAGCAGTGATGAATTTTCCGGCGGCGGCAACGGGAAGGCTGCGGAGTATTGTACTAATTACTGACGGTTACATTGGTAATGAAAATGAAGTGCTAGCTCTGGTTCAGGGGAGTCTGAAACCGGGAAATCGACTTTATAGTTTTGGTGTCGGCGGTTCGGTGAATCGGTTTTTGATTAACCGTTTGGCGGAAGTGGGAAGAGGCACGTCTCAAGTAATTCGTCAAGATGAACCGTCAGCAGAAGCGGCAGAAAAGTTTTTTCGAGAAATTAACCGTCCGGTATTGACTAATATTCAAATTAGTTGGGAAGGAATGGGGGAAAAACCGGAGATTTATCCGATCGCACCCCCAGACTTGTTTGCCAGTCAGCCGCTGGTTTTGTATGGAAAAAAGACCGATCGAGCTAACGGCGAACTTCGCATCCGCGGCACTCTTGCCGGCGGCAAAGCTTACGAGCAAGTTTTACCTGTTAATTTTGCTCAAGCCGGCGGGCGGCAGCGGGAGTCAACATCAGTCGCAGCAACCCCTACGGATTTTGGCAATTCGGCGGTAGCTCAGCTTTGGGGTCGATCGCGCATTAAAGATTTAATGAATCAAATGTTTGGTGGGGAGACTAAATCTCTGGTGGAAGCTGTAACTAATACTGCTCTGACTTATCGGTTGCTGTCGGAATACACGGCTTTTGTGGCTGTGAGCGAAGAAGTGCGAGTCGAACCAGATGGATCTCGCCGCCGAGTGCAAGTGCCTGTGGAATTACCGCAGGGTGTCAGCTATGAAGGTATTTTTGAGTCCGAGGGAGCTGAGCCAACTAGAGGCGGCTCTCGCAGCGTTACCTCGAATCGCAACTCGGCACCGGTGAGTCCAGCTCCTGTTATGCCGCCGCCGCGGCCGCGAAGTTACGGTGAGTTGCAACCATCGCAGCCAAAGGCTTCTCGCCTCCAAGTAGTTAGCGCCGAAGGGTTGGATGCCGGGGCGATCGCCGCTTTGACTCAATACTTGCAATCTGTCAATCTCCCGGCGGGGGTTAGCGGTGAAATGGTGTGGGAGTTATCAGTACAAGACGGCCGTATTGCCCGAGCGGCGATCGACCCTCAAACCTCGACGCTGCAAGCAACAGACGCCGTAGAGACTCTCAACAGGGCCTTGAGTTCCTGGCAACCTCCCGCAGGATTCAAGGGCACGCTGCGCCTGAAGTTGCGAATAACGGTCGATCGTTAAGCAATGACTATCTATGTCAAAAAACATTAACTTTTAATTCAAAAATACCGAAAGTGCGATCGGTACCGCGAGGAAGATATAAAATCTTTATTAAGAGATTGCCTTTAAACAGAAAGTGATGTTATTGGGACTTATACCGTTTGAGGCAAATGCTGAAACAGTCTAATTTCTAAAACAGTTCCCTTTCTGAAACAACCTTAACAGTAAAGATTTCTGGATCGACACCCCTCAATCATAGAAGGTATCACGCCCTATGGAAGTTAGCGAACTGCTCAACAATTACGAAAAAGGACAAAGAGACTTTACCGGAGCCGACCTCAGCGGGGCAAACCTCAGCGGAGCAATCTTAATCGGAGTCAACCTTTCGCGAGCTAATCTTTCTGCGGCGAACCTCAGCAGAGCTTTTCTCACCAAAGCAACACTCAAAGGCGCACAGATGCAGAGAACAAATCTGACTTTTGCCAAAATGGGCGAAACCAAACTCTCATGCGCCGATTTGACAAAAGCTAATCTCAGCGGAGCTTTTTTGGTAAAAGCAAAATTGCCGAGAGTAAAGTTAAGCGGCGCAACTTTAACGGGCGCAAACTTGCGGGGTGCTGTGTTGTGGAATGCCAATTTGTGCAGCGCCGACTTGCAATTAGTTAACTTTCTGGGCGCAAATCTGACGGGAGCTAATTTTAAATGGGCAAACCTTTACGGTGCAAGGCTCAACAGTGCAAAACTTTTGGGAGCTCAATTAACCGGAGTGAGTTTGCGGCGAGCGCAGTTGACAGGGGTGAATCTCTGCGGTGCAGATTTGAGCGGCGTTAACGTGAGTGAAGCTAAACTGATGGGAGCTAATTTGGAAGGCTCGAATTTGGCGGGGGCAAATTTTAGCGCGGCTCAATTGCGGGGGGTGAAGTTGGCGGGTGCAAACTTAACCGGGGCTAAGTTGAAGGGAAGTTGTTTGAGAGAGGCAAATCTGAATTGGACGAAGCTGTGTCAAGCTGATTTGATGGCAGCAGATTTGAGCGAGGCGACGTTAATAGGAGCTAATTTAGATAATGCTTTGTTGGCGGGAGCTATTTTGCCGGAATCTACTAGGCGCTATTTTTCCTTAGCTGGAGCGGGCCAAGTCAATTCTTGGGAAGTTACCGAAATAAAAAATGGGTAATGGGGAAGGAAGAATGGGAAATTTTGGGCGATTAAATCGGGAGCATCTCATATTTGTAAAAACATTTCTTCTGGCTCCTTCCTTTTTCCTCTTTCCTCCTGCCTCCTGCCTCAAAACTGAGAATTTCTACCTGGGCTGCAAAAGTAAAATGCTCCCGCTCAAATCTGGTAACTGCGGAATTACAGGCGAGTGCCAGCGTCCCGATCGCACTGCTTGAAAATCAATGGACGAACTCGCGCGCAAAGAAACCGGGTTTTTTTACCGAGATTTAGGATTTAAACCAAGTATTTTGCTTGAAAAACCCGGTTTCTCGGCCTCGGTGCGCAAGTCCTACAATCTAAAATTTAAAATTGTTATGACTGTTAATTTTGGGGTGGTGCTGGTAACTGCTGCATCGGAGGCGGAGGCAGAGAATCTCGCTAAATCTCTAGTTGAAAACAAGCTGGCTGCTTGTGTGAGTTTGTCACCCATTCGCTCTGTTTATACTTGGCAAGGCGAGATTCATGCCGAGTCAGAGTGGCAGTTGGTGATTAAAACTGATTTGGCTAAATTTGAGGCTTTAAAAACAAAAGTTCAGGAACTCCATTCCTATGAAGTTCCCGAAATTATTGCTATTCCTATTATCGCTGGCAGCGATGCTTATCTGAATTGGCTGGGACAATCTTTAAGTTTGCAGTCAAGGCTTTAGTCCTAAATTATCCAATGAAGAGGAACTGAAGCCTTTACTAAAAACGGTCAGAAACCTAGGAATTATGACTGGTAGGGCCGATGACGCCGATTTTGTGGCGAAAACTTAGTTCCCCGCCAAACCAGCCTGTAATGCCCAGCAAGGTTGCCACGACGAGCGATATTGCTAAACCTGTAAAGACGATCGGCTCAGCCGGATTTCCTTGTCGCAACACCAGGTTAATCAGGGTAAGTACCATAACCGCCACATTCCCGCCCATGTGCAACCAACCGGCACTGCGCGAGCGCACTCTTTTAACTTTGAAAAAATCTAAAAAGCCCGTGATTGCTGCCAAAATCCCCGCAGCAAAACCGACACCGATCAGCCAAACCGAAGCTCTCGCCCAAAACGGATCGCTTGTCAGCCAATAACCGATATCCGAACCGGCGGCTCCTACTAAAAAGGCTACCGGAAAGATGACGATGATGGGGTGGATGGGATGGCCTGCAACTGAAAGCGTACTCGTAATGCCGGCGTCGCGATACTCTGTGTCGTCACTTTCGAGAATCGGCGGAATATTGGGATAGGGCGTACTATTTCTTTGATTTGTTTCCATGATTTCTACCGATAACTTTTGTACAACAAACCCGTTTTTATTGGATTGAAATTAATCCCAAATCCGCTCGCCATTTTCGTCAACGCGGGCCTGCCGAATTACGTCAGAAATTTCGTCGGCGTCTTTGACGTGGTGCAAAGCTTTCTTTTCCCCATCCGGTTCTTCGACGATCACATAAGTTGGAACTGTAACTGTATCTCCCGTGATGTCGGGTACGTGGTCTACCGCCAGTTGCTGCGCTTTTTCTTCAATGGTTTGCGGTTCGTCGGAAATACGATCGCCCGGATTGGCAGTGCGCTCCATATCTTTGCCTGGTTTGTCGATACTCATAAAAACCTCTCTGGTATTTCTAATTTTTTGCAGACTCTAATTCCTACTATTGAACGAAAAATATCTCTACGCAAACATCTCCCAACGGGTGGAAGTTTCAGTTAGGGCGATCGCAGGCAGCCTCTACCTACAGGAAGAGGCTTTTGTGCTGGTTCGGAAAAAACCTAAGCTAAAATCTAAGCATGATATTTTCCTTACCTTTGAGTTGCCCATGAAAAGTTACGATTGGATTGTTGTCGGCGGTGGCATTACGGGTGCGGCACTGAGTTACGAACTGGCAAAAAAAGGTTTTGCTGTGCTGCTTTTGGAACGAGATGCTACCATGCAAAATGCTACTCGTTTTAGTTATGGCGGCTTGGCTTATTGGTCGGGAACGACTGATTTAACTCGGCAATTGTGTGGCGAAGGTATCGAACGCCACCGCAATTTGTCGGCGGAATTAGATGCTGATACTGAGTTTCGCGAGTTGGATTTGTTGCTGACAATTGATGCGGGCAGTGATGCCGAAAAAGCGGCGGCTAATTACGCGCATTTTGCGATTCCTCCGCAGCTTTTGAGCGTTGCAGAAGCTGGCGAGTTGGAACCTTTGTTGAATAAAAGCGCGATCGCCGGAGCTCTGACTGTGCGTCACGGTCACATTTCGCCGACTTCCACAAATAAAGCTTACTGTCAAGGGTTTACGCGGTTGGGAGGAACTATAGAATTTGCTGAAGTAATTGGGTTGATCGAAGAGGGAAATCGGATTTCGGGAGTTAAGACGGTACAGGAAAGTTATGCCTGCAAAAATGCTGTTGTTTGTGCAGGAGGTTGGAGTCGGAGTTTCCTAAAAGCCGCTGGTGTTTCTGTGGGAGTTTATTTTAGTCGCACGGAGATTTTGGAAACTGCACCTGTGGATTTGAAACTCAGGACTTTGGTGATGCCTGCGGTATTAAAACGTTTTGAATTGGAAGCTGAATCGAGTAGAATTGAGATGGATTTTCTTTGGGATGAACCTGGTAAAGAGTTGCTGTCGCCGATTTTAGATTCGGGTGCAATTCAGTTTAATGATGGCAGTTTGCGGATCGGGCAATTGTCGCGCGCTTTGAGCGATTTGAATGCTAAAGTCGATCGCGAAACCAGCGAAACGGCAATTCGTGCAGGAATTAGCAAGGTTTTGCCTGCTTTGGCAGGTTTACCGGCAACTTGGCACGAGTGTAGTGTGGCATTCAGCGCGGATAATTTGCCTGTAGTGGGGCCGATTGCCGATCGCCCTGGATTGCACGTTTTTTCTGGTCTCAGCAATCCTTTGACTCTTGTACCTGCTTTGGCTGAGCGATTTGCTAATTGGGCAGGGGGAGAAGAAGATAGGGCGATCGAGCTTTTATCTCCCGATCGATTTATCGCAGAAGGAAGAAGGCTTTAGTTATCGTCGCTAGAGAAATCATAAGCAATCTTCCGCAATGGTTTTGACCGTGAAAAACGTTTTATTCTCACCGCCGGCGCGCTGGTTATATGACTAATGACTCATTACTAAAAAAGGCAGCGCGACAATAAATGTAGTACCTTTACCTAGTTCACTTTCCACACTTATTGTACCGCCGTGCAGGTCAACTATGTGTTTGACAATGCAAAGTCCCAACCCCGATCCTTTAATCTTGCCGACATTAGCACCCCGTTCAAACTGCTGAAATAATTTTCCCTGATATTCCGCTGTCATGCCAATCCCTTCATCTCTAACGCAAAAAATTACTTGTTTCCCCTCACAGCTTAATTCTAAACATATATTCCCACCATTAGGAGAATATTTTATAGCGTTTGAAAGCAAATTAGTGAGGAGGTGTTGCAGCAGTTTTGCATCCAGATTAGCTTGGATTTTTTCTGTTTGATTGCGGAAAGCTACTGAGTGTTTTTGAGTAGCGAGGGGTTGGATTTCTTCTAAAATAGATTTGCACAAATCAATCACATTTACCGGATTTAAGTTCAAGGAAAGTTTGCCGGATTCCGCTTTGCTGAGCATTAAAATTTCCTCCAGCAATTCACTCATATTGCTGACAGCTTTTTTTATACGTTCGACATTTTTATTGGTCGTTCCTGCGGTTTTATGCAATTCGCTATCTTCTAACATTTCAGCCGATAGCTGTATGGTAGTTAAAGGAGTGTTTAAATCGTGGTATGCCATTGAAATAAATCGAGACCTGTTTTCGCTTTTGGCTGCTGCTAGTGCAATTAGTTGTTGCATTTTAACGGCTTCTTGATGTTTGCTCAGCGCTATCTTGATGGTAGCGTGCAGTTCTCTTTGTTTAAACGGTTTGAGGAGGTAGCCGTAAGAGCCAGTATTTTCGGCTCGCTGCAAAGTTGCGTCATCTGCATAGGCAGTTGTATAGATAATTGGGATATCTAATTCTTGATTGATTATTACTGCTGTTTCTATACCGTCAATGTCGCCTTTGATGACTATATCCATTAAGATTAAATCGGGTTCCAATTCGCCTGCGCGCTGGATGGCATCGGCTCCTGAAGAAACAATGTCTGCGATTTTATATCCCAACTTTTCTAATTTTTGGGCTAAACTTTTAGCAATTAATAGTTCGTCTTCGACAATCAAAATATTAATTGCTTTTTCTGCCAAATCCATGATTTTAGAACCTTTGAGAGTAGTTTAACTCATTAAATTTTAGGTGAAAGGCTGTGCCAGTTTGGCTTGACAGTTCGATGTTTCCTTCTAATTGCTCAGTTAAAGTGCAGACAACTTGAAAACCCATTGAGTTAGTTTTCCGAAAATCTAAGTTTTGAGGAAAGCCGATGCCATTGTCCTTAACTAAGAGGTTGATTTCTCCATCGCCCGTTTGATAACATTCTACACTAACTGTACCGCTATTGCCATCAGGAAAAGCGTGCTTGAGGGTATTTGAAACCAATTCATTGGCAATTAAACCGCAGGGACCAGCAGTTTCAATATTTAGGTAAATTGGTTCAGCTAATACCTGCAACTGAATGCGATTGTCACTAATATTGTAAGAGTGAAACAAGTTACTTACTAAATCTTCGAGATATTCGCCAAAATTGATTTGCGCCAGGTTAGTAGATCGGTAGAGTTTCTCGTGAATCAGAGCCATAGAGTAAAGGCGATTCTGACTTTCTTCAAACATCTTGGCTATTTGCTGGTCGGCAACTGTGTTAGATTGCAATTCTAACAGACTGGCAACTACGCAGAGGTTGTTTTTGACGCGGTGGTGAATTTCTTTGAGCAAAATTTCTTTTTCTTTAAGGGAGTTTTTCAAATTTGCTTCTGCTTGTTTGCGATCGCTCAGTTCAGCTTGCAGTTGCTGGTATAGCAGAGATTGCTGAATGGCGATCGCTAATTGATTCACCAACTGCTGAAATAAATTCATTTCCCATTCTTGCCACTGGCGAGGGCGATCGCATTGATGGGCAATCAGCAATCCCCAAAGCTGGCTGTGCTGAATAATGGGTACTACTAACTTTGCCCTAACTTGAATTTCTTTCATAAACTCCATCACACAAGGTGTAATGCTGGGAAAATCTAGTTCGGAAATCGCAGAAATTCGCCCTTGCAAATAAAGCTGATAACTTTCAGGCGGAAAAACTTCTTCGCCAAAAAATCTATCCACGAGTTTGCTGCATCCTTCTGCCACGGCTTCAGCAATGACTAGCCCGCCGCTTTTGGGTAAAATTTGATAAACCAAAACTCGATCGGCTAACAATACTTGCTGGAGTTCGGCAACCGTAGTGTTGAGAATTTCTTCTAATTGCAAAGACTGGCGGACGCGACGGGCGATCGCCTCCACGAGCCGTTCTCGCTCGCACTGCTGCTGCAGGGCGATTTCGGCGTATTTAGAATTGCTGATATCAGCGGCGTAACCAATAATTTCGATCGGAATGCCCCTGCTGTCAACCAATAGTTTCAGTTCGGTTCGCAGCCAGCGGTAAAGTCCATCTCGGTGCAGAAAACGGTACTCGCAAATGCAATTTTTACCCTCGGACAAATTAGAAAAGTTTACTAAAAATTGTTGCCTATCTTCAGGGTGAATTCGGCTCGACCAAAATTTAGAATCTGCTAACATTTCTTGGGGTTCGTAGCCAACGATTGTCTTAACGTTGTCGCTAATGTAAGTAGTACAAAAATCTCCTGTAGGTGCGGCAGTAAAAATTACCGCCGGATTAGAAGCCAGTAAAAATTGCAGGCGTTCTTTTAACTGCTGAAATTCCATTTCTGCCCGCTTGCGATAACTGATATCTTCGAGCGCCCCCATGCTGTAAAGAGGAATTCCCTCGCGGTCGCGGATCAGCGTCATCGTCAAGTTTGCCCAGATCAGCTCGCCATTCTTCTTAATTAAGCGTTTTTCGATCCCGAAGCGAGAAATATTGCCGCAGACCAAATCCTTGACTTGCTCGAGCTCTGCTTGTAAATCTTCTGGATGCGTGAGTTCAGTAAAAGTCATGGTCGCCAACTCCGAATCGCTGTAGCCCAACATCTGGCGGTGAGCTTCATTCACTTTGATAGTGCGGTAGTCGCGCACGCTTGTCAAACCGATCGCGATCGGAGCATCGTCAAATAAGTTGCGAAACTTTTCCTCGCTTTTTTGGAGTGCAGCTTCTGCCTGTTTGCGAGCGGTAATGTCTCGGGCGACCCACATCACCCGCTCACACTCCAGCGGCGAAATAGTGGCATCAAACCAAAATAACTTGGAGCCAATTTCCATCCTGTATTCAACTCTGTGGCTTTGGCCAGATTCCAATGTTTGGCGAATGTGACCCAGGGCAAAATTAGCTTCGGCTTCTGGAAAGATTTCGGCGAGGGTTTTGCCCAGCACTTCATTAGCCGGTTTGTACTGCAGTTCGGGAGCCGTGGGGGCTATTTTGAGGTAGCGGCCGGTTGCGTCGAAAACCAGCACGATATCCGTCATGGCATTAAACAGCGCCAGCAGTTCTGCTTCGGAGTTTTGGAGTTTTTCTTCGGTCAATTTGCGATCCGTAATGTCGGTGTCAGTGCCAGTCAGGCGCAAGGCCTTGCCGGAAGTCGATCGGATCGCGCTGCCGCGGGCAAGTATCCAGCAGGTGCTCCCGTCTTTGCGCAGCATCCGGTGTTCTACTTGATAAATTTCTGTCACACCTTCTAGATAAGCCTTTACTGCTTCCTCGACTGCAACTCGATCGTCGGGATGAACGTGAGACACCCAATTTTCCATGCGGTTGGGAATCTCTGCATCCTGATAGCCCAACAAAGCTTTCAAAGACGGAGCAATGTAGATTTCGTCGGTTTCCAAATTCCAGTCCCAAACCCCCACTTTGCCAGCCGCTACTGCCAGTTCGTACCATTGAGTACGCTGCTGGACTCGTCGTTCTAACTCTGCATTGAGCTGCTGCAAAGCGATTTCTGCTTGTTTGCGCTCCGTGACATCGCGGCCTGCTGCTTGATACTCGACGATTTCTCCGCTCTGGTTGAATATAGCCCGATCGATCCACTGCTGCCAGCGAATTTCCCCGCTCGGCAAAATGACTCGGTGTTCGCACGTAAAAACAGGCTTGTCGGGAGACACAGAAGTATATTGCTCTTGAAAAAGTTTTCGGTCTGGTTCTGGGATCAGCGTCATGAAGCTGTTGCCGAGCAAGTCTTCTGGTTGCACGCCGAAATAACGGCAGTAAGCTTGATTGACAAAAGTTATTTTACCGTCGGGGAGGTAGCGGCAAATCAGTTCGGTTTGGTCTTCCACAATTGCCCGGTAGCGCGCCTCGCTCTGCTGCAAAGCATTTTCGGCATTTTTGCTATCGCTGACTTGTTTGGCGATTTCTGACTGGTTTTCTAATATTTCACACTGTTTTTGCTGAAGTTTTACAACTTTTTGATGCAACTTTTTGACTCGCCTGTAAATTTCTCGGCGTATTTTTTTTTCGCTGACTAAACCTACGGGCTGACCCCGTTCGTCCACAATGGGCAAGCAATCGATCGAGTGTTGACAAAATAGCTTAAATGCGGTAAAAACATTTGTAAATTCTGATTCTTTTAAGACAATTAAATTCCGCGTCATTGCGTCGGCGACTTTCATTGTTTGCCATCCAGATTCGGAGGCGACTAAGTTCAGCACATCTTCCGGGCTTAGCAGTCCGACTAGCTGATTTTCATCGACAACTAAGACGCAACTAATCGAGGCTTTTACCCTTTCGTTTGAGTGCGGCGGTGAATTAGTCAGCGGACAAGGATTTCTCGCCCCACGCATCAGGGCGATCGCATCCCCGAGGGAAGTAGAGGGCGCAACCGTCACAGGGTGGCGATCCACAACTTCGTCGGGGGATCGTAAATTTGCCGGCAAATTAGCAAGTTGCATCAGTCTTGGCGAAAAAGTATTGCTAATTAACTTTAGCAACACTTTTTGTCATCAGCCAGAGGAGTGATGACTGATGAGTTATGACTGACATTATTTTTTCCGAAGTAAAATATAAGTTTTCATTTTCCCTTTACCTTTAACTTCAATAATTCCCCGCTCCTGAAACAAATATTTGTCTGCCAATAACTTATAAGTAGTTTCGCTGACTTGAATCCGCCAAGGCAAACCCTGAGATTCCATGCGGGAAGCAATATTTACCGTGTCGCCCCACAAATCGTAAATAAACTTCTTGATGCCAATTACTCCGGCAACAACCGGGCCGCTGTGAATGCCAATGCGTATGCTAAAATATTTATTATGGCTAGCATTAAACCGGGCTATTTCTGCTTGCATATCTAGGGCCATTTGGGCGATCGCCTCTGCGTGGTCTGCCCTGGGTTCAGGCAGTCCTCCTACTGCCATGTATGCGTCGCCGATAGTCTTAATTTTTTCTAACCCGTGCCGTTGGCACAAAAGATCGAATCCTGAGAAAATCTGATTGAGGAGCTCCACAAGCTCGATCGGATTCATGACGGCAGACAAAGCAGTAAACCCTACAATGTCGGCGAACAAAACAGTCACTTCTGGAAAGTATTCGGCAATAGTAGTTTCGTTTTGTTTGAGGCGTTCTGCTATTGCCTGGGGCAAAATATTTAGCAGCAGCTTTTCGGATTTTTCTTGTTCTTCCCGCAAGGCATCTTCTGCTTGCTTCCGTTCCGTAATGTCGTGGTAACTCCAGACTCTGCCGATAATTTCATCTCCCAGCCGCTGCGGTTGCGAATAGCGTTCAAAAAATCTGCCGTCTTGAAATTCCAATAAGTCGTAACTTTCGGCTTCTGGCTGCTCGTAAAGCGATTCTATTCTTGCTTGAAATGCTTGAGGGTCTTTGAGTTGTTTCAGAAAAAAAGCGTTCATTGTGGCGTCATCTCGCAGTGCCATCACTTCGTTAGGTATGCGCCACATTTCCACAAATTCTCGATTGAAAGTGACTATTTTTCCGCTCCTGTCAATAGCTAAAATACCGTCCGCAGTAGAATCAAAAGTTGCTTGCAGCAGGGATACAGATTTTGCCAGGGCGTCTTCGGCCATCTTTCGAGCCGTAATGTCTCGCAATATAGCGCGAATCGCTACTAGCGAACCTTCCGCAAATTTACAGCTTATGCTGCCTTCCAGCCAAATTTGTTCGTGATGTTTAGTAATAAATATTGCTTGAATAGAGTCTGGATACAACGTCTTTTCATTTACGGTTTTTTTTGTAATAGCTTGATACAATACATTCAGAGACTCTTGGGAACTGTTGGGATGAATGATATCAAAAACAGTCATTTGAGCAATTTCTGCTTCGCTGTAGCCCAGAGTTTCCCGCCAAGCGCGATTTACATACAAAAAATGACCGTCTGCTCCAATACTTTGAATTAAGTCAGTAGCATTTTCAAATAAGTCTCGCAGTTGTTCTTCACTTTCCCGCAAAGCTATTTCCGCTTGCTTTCGCTTGATAAACTGACCGACTTGGCTACCGATTGTTGCCATTGTCTGGAGCAATTCTTCATCAAAACACTGCACTTCCCGGCTAAAGAAAGTCATCACCCCCAACACAGACCGAGCAGAATTTTCCGGCTCGTAGTCGCCCAAAATCGGGAAGCCAAAAGCTCCGTGCAGTCCTTCTTGGGCGGCGATTTCTCGGCGTAGAAACCAGTCGCTTTCTGTGACATCTGCAATCCACTGAGAGGAACCGCTGGCCCAAACGAGACCGGGCAATCCTTCGCCAAAGGCACAGGTCATTGTTTCGGCAAATTCGGCAAATTTGGGGATGGAAACTGAGCGTTTTCTCCAACTGGCGACGCACCGCAGCAAATTGGGGTCGGAAACAGCATTTATTCTGTTACTTCCTGACAGCAGTTTTTCCCCAGCTTCCGGCATCCAAAGTTCGCCGGTATCCCATCCCAAACTGTCGCAAATTACGGGAAGAATTGCTGCTAGAGCTTTTTTGATTGTTTCGGATGCCGACAGGATGCGAGTGGTGACGTACTGAGCTATTTTTCGCTTGCGGGCTCGCTGTCTGTCTGTAACGTCGCGGCCGATGTACACGAAATCTTGGACGGCGGTCCCAGAGCCAGAAATGCCTTTAATGTCAGCCGGAATCGCAGTACAGGAAAAGGCAACTGTTAGCTTTTCTCCGGTTTTTGCCGTGCAAATTACTTCAGCGTTAGTTTGCGATTGTTCAGGCCCCTCTTGGCTGACTTCTGGCAAAGAGGAGCCAACAGCAGCAAGAGCATCTATTTGCTGACCTACTAATTCCGATTCGCTGTAACCGAACAAATCTTGAGCCGCCTGATTGACTTTTTTTATTTTTCCCGTGGCCGTTGTTACCAACAAAACTTCGGCCATTGAAGTAATAATTTTTTCCACATAATTATTAGTAGCGGCTAACTTACTCAACAAAATATTCATTTCATTGGTAGCTTGGACTAGAGTTTGTTCCAAACCCATCCTGTCGGTTACGTCTTCAAAAAATACAATTAATCTCTGATAATTATCGTCATTTTTGAACTCGACTACATACATATCAAAATAAAGCCGCGAGCCATTTTCTAATACCCTGGTTATCGCTTTTAATTCAAAATTGGGCAAACGTCCTTCAAAAATATTGATTAAAATTTCTTCACTCCCCACCAGCTCGGGAAAGGGAATGCGGACATCGTTGCCGGCCGCTACTTCCTCGGGACAGTCGGCAAACCGCTGCACTTTTAGAGATGTTTCTTGGATTAAAAAGTCTTTATCCAGTGCTAGGTACTCCAAGTGGGGGGGAACCAACAGCTTTTTTAATAGGTTTTTCATGTTATATTTTTAGTAGTGAACGCGCCCTCTGTATCGAATCATCTGAGATTAATCTCTATTATATAAATTTAAAAAATAATGCAAATCAAGGCCAGCTCGAAATCATGATAGTCCTCAGTCATTCTCAATCTAAAATCTAAAATCTAAATCTAAAAGGGTCTTACCTCTATTTGTAGTAAAAGGGAATTGTGACTGTAAAGGTAGTGCCTAACCCTGTCTCGCTGGAAAATTCGATTTGACCTCCGTGCAAGTCTACACACTGCTTGACTATAGATAAACCCAGTCCTGTACCGGGGATTTTTCCTACATTTTGGGCTCGATAATAAGATTCAAACAGTTGTTCTTGGTCTTCGAGAGGAATGCCAATGCCTGCATCTTTAATTTTAAATGCAGCTTCTTGATTATTATGACAATTTAATTCAAAATAAATATTGCTGTCGATCGGCGAATATTTGACAGCATTTGAAAGCAAATTTGTCAAGATGTGCCGGAGCAATTTTGAATCGAGTGCGGGCCAGTGTTGTTTTTCCTCGGACTCCCGATCTGTTTTTTTCGCGGGCGCAACTAATTCTGGGCAAATAAAGTTAATTCTATGATTTTTTCCGTAACTCATTTTAATTGATTCTACTAACTCGCTGCAAAATTTTTGTAAGTCAACTGGTGCGGGATTGAATTCGAGTTTTCCGGCTTCGGCGCTGCTGAGCAACCGCATATCATCTAATAGCTGAGCCATGTGTTTAGATGCTGATTTAACGTGTTGGAGGTATTGTTGTTTTTCCGCGTGGGTGAATTGGTCGTCGTAGTCTTGGAGGATTTTAGTAGCAAATAATACTGTACTTAAAGGATTGCCGAATTCGTGAGCGAGCATTGAGAAAAAACGAGATTTTACCTGTCTGAGTTCTTGCTCTTTTGCCAAAGAGCGGCGAATTTCTATTTCTTGTTGCTTGCGTTCTGTGATGTCCCTGCCGATATAGATGAAATCGTAAAGTTCCTGTAATTCTGTCTGAATTGCCGAACAGGAAAATTCAACCCAAATTTCTTCTCCTGCTTTAGTAGTGCAGATTACTTGCAGTTCTCTGAGCAGCTCTTGATGAGACAAAATATAGCGGTGGCGAGCTTGGTAAAGTAATTTTTCTTCGACTACTATTATGGAGAGGGGGTGGCCGATCAATTCGGCTTCGCTGTACCCAAATAAGGATTGTGCTGATTGATTGACTGTTTTGATAGTTCCTAATGTTGTTGTCACCAACAAAGCATCGCCCATCGAACTAATAACTTTATCTATATAATCTTTAGAAGCGGCTAAGGCGCTCACCAAAAGGTTAGCTTCATTCGCCCTTTGAATCAAGGATTGCTTCATCACCATCTTTTCGGTGGCATCTTCAATCAAAATTAACAATTTACTTGGCACATCTTCTTGTTCGCCTTCATGTTCAATAGCCAACATATCAAAGTATAAAGGGCGGTTGGGGTCGGCAAATCGAGCGATACCTTTGAGTTCAAAACTCGGCAGCCGTCCCATAATGATAGACATGAGGATATTTTCTATGCCAATCAATTCGGGAAAACTGATGCGAGCATCTGCACCGGGTATGGCATCGACCGGAGTATCGGCATAATGGTGGAGTTCGGCGGAGGTTTCCTGAATAATGAAATTGTGATTTACTAACAAATACTCTGTTTGCCGTGGCTCCAACAGCTTTTTCAAAAGTGGGTTCATACTGGTTCTACCATTGTGTAAGCTAGTTTATAGAAAATTTCGTCAACGTCTTTGCCTGTTTTAGCAGATGTCGCGTAAACTGCTATTACTTTATCTTGAGATATCGAATGGGATATTTCCACTAGCAGCGCCAGTTTTTCCTCGTCAATCAAGTCTACTTTGTTCAAAGCGACGATTATTGACCCTTTAGGATTGACTGAAGAAAAAAGCTGAATGTGTTCGGATATCCTCTCAACAGTTTCGGCTCGACTGACATCGGCAACGATTAAAACGCCGCTAGCTCCCTGCAAGTAAGTAGGTGCTATTCCTTTGAATTTTGTATGCCCTTCTAAATCCCAAATTAGCAACTGTGCAGTCACGTTTTCCCGCTGTTTTACGCCTTCTAATTCTACGCTTTTGCGGGAAATTTTTACTCCCACAGTGGACAGGTACTGGTCGCTGAATTGCCGATCGACAAAACGGCGGATCAGGCTGGTTTTGCCGACGCCAAAGTCGCCGATCATGCACATTTTTTTAGATATAGTAACTGACATAATTATTTACTGTTTACGGTCTTGGTTATTGGTTCAAATAGCACGCATCTGCTTAAAAGTAGCGGTTGATTGGGTTCCAAGCCGGGAGGAGGATTTGGGCTGCCGACCGTTTGGAGGCGCTTCGGGTCAGCACCTTGTCGCACTAAAGCATCTCGCACTGCTGCGGCACGCTTGACCGACAACTGTTGATTTGTAACAAGTTCTCCAGTTCGATCGCTGTGCCCAATTATCTTAATATGTTTTTGAGGATATCGATCCATGAAATTTTTGACACTGGCGATGACTTCTCCATATGTAGAGTCTAATTTTGTGGTTCCTGGGTCGAAGTAGATGCGGGTTGTAATTTTAAGAGGCTCTAATTTAACAGTGCTGATGACCGACTGAACACCGGGAATTTGCTTGAGGGACTGAGCTATTTTCTGTGCGTCTGCACCGTCCCTGACAGTGCCCTCTACTGTAACTTTGCGGTCGCCGTACCGAGTAGAAATTAAAACGCCCTCTCTCTGATTCAAAACAGCGGTAATCCGCTGCACCTCGGCCGCTGTCAAAACTGGATCTGGAGGTACATCTACAGCGACAATTTGATTGTCTAATTTCAACTTGGGTGCAGTTGAGCCAGCTATTTTTGCAGCTTTTGCCCGTAATTCTGGATTTGGCAACTGTCCGGTTAACTTCAGAGTTTTGCCTTCAACACTGACATTTAAGCGATAGACCGCTAATTCTGGGGTTGATTCCAAAGCTAAAGTCGCATTGGCCGCGAGGCGGCGGTCAATGTTGCTGCGGTACTGATAAATTCCCCAAGGTACTAAGATTAAGCTCAGGGCTGCTAAACTGATAGCCGCTAGGGCGATCGGGGGTTTTGTTGATTTTTCCGTTTGCAGCGGGTCGAATAAAGTTTTTATGTACGGGTGCAGCGACTCCGGTATAGTACCGGGATCGCCGTTAAACTCGTTAATTACTTTAGCGTAACTAAGGATGATATTACTAACTGTTTGCCGCAGTTTTTTGATAAACAAATGTGGCGGTTCTCCTTTGATCGCGACTGCCATGTAGCAGTATCCCGCTACTTCTAGGATAATCTTGGAGTCGCCGTATTCAATTTGATTTAGTTCGGAAACTTCTCCGGGTTCAACGATGCACTCGTTAACAAAGCTGCGAATAGCTGTGAGCATTCCTGCTACCATTTCTGATTCTAACTGGTAGCTTTCTGAGTTTTGAACTTCGGAAATTATCAAGCCAGATGCTTTGTGAATTAAGAATGCTGCTTGGACGGTAAAGGGTACTGATTCTTTGAGGATTAATTCAGCTTCGGAGACTCCTTGTACTTTGGAGCGAATTTTTCTCTGGAATCCTTCGACGCTGATGGCATTTGACACTTTTTCATTGATTGTCTTGATAGCTTCTGCCATGTATCGGGAAATTGTACTGCCAATTACGGGATAGAGGGCATCCACCATAGAGTCGCGTTCGAGTTTTATTTGGGCTGTAATCGCTTTACCCATTTCCGGGGCGATGGCTTGGGCGATCGACTCTTGGTCGAGGCGAATTTGCTCTTTAATTGCCAGACCGATTTCTGGGGCGATCGCCTTAGCAATATCCGCTGGCGAATTGACTATTTGCTGAGCAAGTGCGTCGGGCAGCAGCTCAGCTATTGCCGCACTCATTGCCGACTTGTTTTCCTGAGTTTTTGCCCTAATCACTTCGTCAATAATTGGCCCGATCGCCTTGACAACTTCTTCTCGGGAATCGGCAATTTTGCGGCTGAGAATTTCTGCGATCCAAGGCAGCATCAACTCAATCAACTCTTGGGGATCGTAGATTTGGTGCTCCAATTTTCCTAACTTATCGTCGATTTTTGCCATCAGGTGGCGCACCCCCGGCAAGTCGTTTTCTGCCAGCAGATTTTTGACTTGCTCGATATCTGATATTTTCGAGCCGAAAATCAGATTTTGCAGCGTTTCCATCGCGCTGTCGGCTTGATTTAAGTCTTGTTTAATTTGGCCTAATATTTCTGTCGGCTGTTCTAGTAAGTTTGGGATTTCTAGATCCGAAACCATCGCAGCGTCTAAATATCCAGTTTCTGGTGGATTTGAGACTGGGTAAACTATGGGGTTATGGGGAATTACCGAGAATTTTGACTCGATTTCGGGAGGGGAAACATCCTGTAAATGCCGATCGAACCGCTGGGATTTTTGAGCCTGTACTTCCTGTAGAGAATCTTCCATTGTCAAGTTAGACAATTCTTCGACAGGCTCTGATTTCTCCTCCAAATCCGGCTGGGCGATCGCTGCAACATCTATAGTTTTAGCGGAGGAATAGTTTTTTTCGAGTTCTGAAGTGTTGAGTTTTTGAGTAGCGAACAGCAAACTTTTGAACTCATCTTTAACATCCCGCGAATCGCCAGACTCTGGTTCGCGATTGCCAGTTTCGGGCAGACTCGCTGCAACTTCCTCTTGCTTGTCTGAAGAAATACCTAACAAATCCATCAACCCGCCGAGGGCCCCAGCTCGATCGTTTTCGCTGCTGCTGTCACTTTCGGGCTCTGCATTTTGCTGGTTTGAACCAGCAATAATTTTGAGATCGACTAACAGATTCAGCAACGGTTCTAGCTGGGCGGCTGCATCGGCAGCGGACTCGTCAGGTTTAGAAACAAAACCCTCTAACTCATTTTCGTCAGCCGGATTTTCTTTCGATAAAGCCATGCGTTATTATCCGTGATGGTGGCGCTCCGGCAACAGAAATTCGGTATTTAACTTATTATCAGCAACGCCTTTAAGTTCGGGGACAAATTCTGTTCCTTTGAGCCTCATGCCGAGTTCAAACAGAATTTCTGCCATGTCGTCTCGGGAAACTTTAACATCTCTGAGCATGGAAAAGCGGCGATCTAGTTCTTCAAAAACCTGTGTTTTCAAAGTGCGGGTTTCTTCAGATAGTCGCTCTCTGGTTTGGGAGAGTTCGTCGCGAAGCGAACTGGTTTGATTGTCTAAAGCTTCGTCGAGGGCTTCCATGCTGCTGGAGAATTTGCGGTTAACGCGATCGACTTGCTGACGGATGTCTGCGCTTTCTTCTTGGGTGTTTGAGGTGAGCGATTTAACTTTTTTTTCTAACGAATCAACCGCAGCCCTCATTTCTCCTGAAAGAACTGTTTTTACTTGTTCGATGCGAGCTTGCATATCTTGCTGCATCATCGACAAGTCGGAATCTATTTTATCGAAGCGATTGTCGTATTCTCTAAGCTGCGCTCCAAAAATTATATCGCGAATCTGGTCGATATTTCCCAGCCGTTCCCGCATTTCTTCTTTAGTTATTTCGGCCATACTTGTACCTGGAATCTCCGGAGATTGTGAGTTTAAGAACTGTGCTAGTGATTTATGAAAGTTGTTGGCGGCACTAGCTTTTTTGAGTGGGCGGGCTTTTATTGTTTGAACTCTCACCCCTGCGTCGGGGATGGGATTTTTTAGAATTTTGACTCTAAATATTCTGAGATTCAAATTCTTGAGCCAGGTTTTGTCACCAAAAATGGCGGTTTGCTATCCTTGCCTTGCAGCAAGCTCACAGAAGCGTAGACTTTCCTGCTATACAGCGGGGTAGGTTTTAATGTCTTGACTGACATCTTCAATCATATCGCATCTTGAGTGTGCCTCATACCACAGCGCTGGCGCCGCGGCAAAAAGCTGCGGCTGCGATCGCACAGGTCTTATGTATAAGATATAACTCAAAAGCTGCACCGATCGATCGCGATCGACTCCGAGGGGAGTTTCTTTTCAGCAGAAATCATTTATGCAGTCGAACTCTGCCCTCTCTCCCTCTCTAACCCTCTCCTCCTGCGATCGCCCTATAAAAATTCATAGGGTCCGATCGACAGCGACCAGACCCAATAATATGAGAGCTTTGTTTTTTCTAACAAACGAAATGTGTTTCCGGTGGAGAACTTTTACTTACTAGGGTGTACAACTTGTCCAGCTTTACTTTTAATCGCAACTACAACTAAGTCTGACTCGATTGCGGTTTGGCTTGACTGCTCGATCGGCAGTTCGCCACTATTCCAAGTTGTGTTCGGTTAATTTCTGCTGCGCCTGGGAATCTAGACCGGAGACACCATGTCTATATCCTCGAACTTTGTTTCTAAATATAGCGACCTCCTTTCTCTTCCTGTCCCGGTGTCTATTATTAAGTTAGCACGAGCTTTCCGAGGAGTAAAGCACCATTTGCAAAACTTGATAGCTCTTTACATTACTAAGTATAATGATATGAATATCCAAATAGATGTAAGTTAGCACTCACGCACTCAGAACAAAGAAACCGGGTTTTTTCACCGAGATTGAGGATTTACAGCCCGTGTATTTTGGTTTAAAAACCCGGTTTCTGGACACCCGTGCAAAAGTCCTATAATTTCTATTGTTGCTACATCTTTACATACTTAACAGTTCTTGTCATGTCTATTTCTCCTAAGTTTCTCAGTGGCAGCCAAATCCGCCAAACATTCCTCGACTTTTATGCCCAGCGGGGACATAAAATCTTGCCTAGCGCTTCTTTGGTGCCCGAAGATCCGACAGTGTTGCTGACGATCGCCGGAATGCTGCAATTCAAGCCGATATTTCTCGGACAGCGCGCCGCCGAATCACCGCGCGCCACCACTTCTCAAAAGTGCATCCGCACCAACGACATCGAAAACGTCGGCCGCACCGCCCGCCACCACACGTTTTTTGAGATGTTGGGCAACTTCAGTTTCGGGGATTATTTCAAGAAACAGGCGATCGCCTGGGCGTGGGAACTTTCCACGGAAGTTTTCGGCTTACCGGCGTCCAATTTGGTTGTTAGCGTTTTCCGAGATGATGACGAAGCTTTTGCGATTTGGCGCGATGAAATTGGCATTCCGGGCGATCGGATTCAGCGCATGGGAGAAGATGACAATTTCTGGGAATCCGGCCCGACTGGCCCCTGCGGCCCGTGTTCGGAGATTTACTACGATTTCCACCCAGAGAGAGGCGACAATATTGACCTAGAAGATGATAGCAGGTTTATTGAATTCTACAACCTGGTTTTCATGCAGTACAATAAAGATGCAGAGGGCAATTTAACACCGCTGCAAAATCAAAATATTGATACTGGCATGGGACTGGAACGGATGGCGCAAATTCTCCAGAAAGTCCCCAACAATTACGAAACAGATTTAATTTTTCCGATCGTTCAATCGGCGGCGGAAATTGCCGGGATTGATTACTACAATAGCGATGAAAAAATCCAGGTTTCGCTGAAAGTAATTGGCGATCACATTCGGGCTGTGGTGCACATGATTGCGGACGAAATTCGCGCGTCGAATGTAGGCCGGGGTTACATTTTGCGGCGGTTGATTCGCCGGGTGGTGCGCCACGGGCGAATGATTGGAATTCAGGGCGAATTTACGGTGCGGGTGGCCGAAAGTGCGATCGCCCTTTCGGAAGCTGCTTATCCGAACGTGCGGCGGCGGGAAGCTCAAATTAAGGCGGAATTGGCAAGGGAAGAGGCGCAGTTTCTCAAGACTTTGGAACGCGGAGAGAAGCTGCTGGAGGAAATTCTCAAAAAAGCTCTTGTGGAACAGGCGTCTCGCCTGTCCGTTTCTGAGGGCGGGCGCCTGTCGGTTTCTGGGGGCGGGCAAGATGCCCGCCCCACAGTAGAGATTTCTGGTCAAGATGCTTTCACTCTTTACGATACCTACGGTTTCCCCTTAGAACTGACTCAAGAAATTGCTGAGGAACAGGGAATTACTGTGGATTTGGACGGCTTTGAAGCGGCGATGAAGGAACAGCAAACTCGCGCTAAAGATGCTCGCCAAACAATCGATTTAACCGTGCAGGGTTCTTTGGATAAGCTGGCTGAAACAATCCAGGGAACTGAGTTTGTCGGTTATGCTGAATTGTCGAGTTTAGCTGAGGTGGAAGTTATCTTGGTTGACGGCAAATCAGTCGAGGAAGCCGCCGCCGGCACTGAGGTACAAGTTGTTTTGAACCAAACGCCGTTTTATGCAGAATCCGGCGGACAAATTGGGGATAAAGGTTATTTGAACGGCAGCATTCAGGGAGAGAATGGAGAGGGTTTGTTGGTAAGAGTTGATGATGTGAAGAAGGAATCGGATTTCTTCGTCCATTTCGGCTTTGTGGAACGGGGAACGCTGAGAGTTGGCGATAGCATTACTGCGAAAATTGACAATAGCGGTCGCCGCCGAATTCAGGCCAACCACACAGCAACTCACTTATTACAATCAGCTTTGCGAAAAATTGTGGACGATTCGATTTCGCAAGCTGGTTCGCTGGTATCGTCTGAGAGATTGCGGTTTGATTTCAATTCTCCGCGCGCTGTCACAGCAGAAGAGTTGCAGAAAATTGAGGATTTAGTTAATAGTTGGATTGCTGAGGCGCACGCTGCGGTCGTTGCAGAAATGCCGATCGCCCTTGCGAGAGAAAAAGGCGCGACTGCGATGTTTGGCGAGAAGTACGGCGACGTGGTGCGGGTTATCGATTTTCCCGGCGTTTCGATGGAATTGTGCGGCGGGACTCACGTCAGCAATACGGCAGAAATCGGGCTGTTTAAGATTGTTTCCGAAGCGGGGGTAGCGGCGGGAACTCGCAGGATTGAAGCGGTTTCGGGACAAGCTGTTTTGGACTATTTGAACGTGCGGGATAAGGTAGTGCGCGATTTGGGCGATCGATTTAAGGCGAAGCCTGAAGAATTGCCGAACCGGATTACTAATTTGCAGAATGAGTTGAGGGATACTCAGAAACATTTGGCCGCTGTCAAGTCGGAATTGGCGATCGCGAAATCCGACCAGTTGCTGAGTGCGGCTGAGGATGTCGGCGAATTCAAAATCATTGTAGCTCAATTGGGAGATGTGGATGCAGAAGCACTGAAAACTGCAGCGGAAAGATTGCAGCAAAAGTTAGGAAATGCTGCGGTGGTTTTGGCATCAATTCCTGAACCGGACAAGGTAAGTTTGGTGGCAGCTTTTAGTCCCCAAGTCAATAAGAAAGGATTGCAAGCTGGCAAGTTTATCGGAGTAATTGCTCAAATTTGCGGCGGAAAAGGCGGCGGGCGACCGAATTTGGCGCAAGCTGGGGGACGCGATGCAAGTAAGTTGCAGTCAGCGTTGGAAAGTGCTCGCAATCTGTTGCTTGAAGGGTTGGGTTAATTACTCGGATATGGTGATTTTGGGCAAACTGTAGGGGCTGGTTTTACCAACCATAATTGCCAATTATCGACAATCCGATCGACCCGCCCCGACCCAACCATAAATCACAATGTACATGGTGTTCGTAGGGGCGGGATCGCCAACCATAATCGTCAATAATCGACAATCTCGAAAACCCGCCCCCACCCTACGAAAAATACCAACCTACATTGTTCCGATGCGATGCAAATTTCAGGTTGATGCGGGTTATCGGTGGTGGGGGGCGGGTCGATCTAGATTGTTGGTATTCGTTAGATATGGTTGCTAAAACCCGCCCCCACAAAACTTGGGTAAAGGTATTGTGCAAAAATTCCGGGTTTTTCCGCACAATAAATGTAAAATATCCCAAAAATAGGTAGTCTAATGAACAAAAAACAAATTTATCTCGCCCTGATCCAATCCCTCCTCAACTCCCCTGAAGACGAACAAATCGCTATCTTGCAAAACAATCTCGAACTAATCGACGATAACTTCACCTCAGTTTTCCGCGAGTGGGCTACTCAAACTCTGGCAGAAATGAAGTCAGAGGCAGCTACAAACCTTACTATTAATATTATTAAGTTCAGCAACTTGATTCAACTGTTTCCGCGGGGCAGCAAAAGCAGGAATATGGAAATTGCCATTGCCGGCTATGAGGTAGGACTGCAAATTTTTAAGCGAGATGCTTATGCCAAAAATTGGGCAGGTCTTCAAAATAATTTGGCTGCTGCTTACCGTAACAGAATCAAAGGAGAACGGAGTGAGAATATCGAACAGGCGATCGCCTTTTTTGAAGCAGCTTTACAAGTTTACACCCGCGATGCTTTTCCGCAAGATTGGGCGATGACTCAAAATAATTTGGCAAATGCTTACTATAGCAGAATCAAAGGAGAACGGGGTGAGAATATCGAACAGGCGATCGCCTTTTATCAAGCAGCTAGTGAAGTTATTACACTCCCTGCTTTCCCGCAATATTGGGCGATGACTCAAAATAATTTGGCAATTGCTTACAGTGAAAGAATCAAAGGAGAACGGGGTGAGAATATCGAACAGGCGATCGCCTTTTTTCAATCAGCTTTAGAAGTTATTACCCGCCCTGCTTTCCCGCAAGATTGGGCGATGACTCAAAATAATTTGGCGGCTGCTTACAAAAACAGAATCAAAGGAGAACGGAGTGAGAATATCGAAAAGGCGATTGCCTTTTTTGAAGCAGCTTTACAAGTTTACACCCGCGCTGCTTTTCCGCAAGATTGGGCGATGACTCAAAATAAT
>JAICRN010000801.1 GCA_025937335.1 Microcoleus sp. TY_ISSM_2_bin.22 | reverse complement strand
CTGTTGAGTTTTTGATTGGTTGGCTCAAAACCTTCGCAGCAATCAACTGTAGAAAACTTAACTTTCATCAATCACCTCCATCACTTTCATTACTCTAGGTGTTAACCCCAAACTTTCTTCGACTTGCCGCACAAACTCTTCCAACTGGCTATCCCCCATACCCATGATTTCTTGATGCTTGGCAGCAAAAGTTTTGCAATCGCCATAGAAAAACTCATGCAGCAGTTTGCACATCTCATTTTTTTGCTGGCGGCGCCGATCGACAAACACGGGATTAACCCGCACCAACGGAGTTAGGTTGGCGGCGTCCCTTGGCACAATCAAACTTTTTCTAAGATGTCCTCCGGCTTCTAGGTTTTTAGAAGCTCGATAAATAGCGACTAGCTCAGGGATATCCAAATTGGCGGCATCAACCCAGACACCATCTTTAGACGGGTCTGCCGGAAAGAACTCGCGTTTGAAATTAGCAGCCGCTTCATCGGCATAGAGTGCTTCAACTTTGCGCTGGTATGAGATCGTCTTGTCTTCAAGTTCCATTACTCCTCCTGTTTTTGCGTCAACAATTTCAACCTCTAAAGCTTCTTGAATCAAAATTCATCTTTGGTGAGGATTTCATCTCCAAAAACTTCACGAATTAAACGCTGGGCAATCTCAAATTGCCGATCGGTGTAACACAATAAATGATTGCGATGGAGTTTAACACCCTCGTTTACGGCTCGCCTGTACTGAGATGATAAGTCTTTCCAGAGATTGCGAGAAAACTTAGCAGGCAAGCAAACCCAGCCTCTGAAAGTATTTCCATAAGATGGGTATTTGCGACGAAATACGTGCTGACGGTTGTACAGCACATACTCTCCGTCCGAACAAATTAAGAGTTGAGGATCGGCAGCCATTGCATTTAACACCAACCGAAATTCCTCGCAATTATCAAAGTAGTCGGCAACATTTTGCAAAGAGAACAAACTCCATTCTGCATCAAGCAATTCTTGCTTGGAGTCGGAATAATTGACTCCCCAGGAATCATTCATAAATGGGAAAGCTTTGTGATAAAAGCACAGGTATTTGTACTTTGCGTCTAAATCCCATCCCGTGAGCACTTCTTCAGTCTTTTCAGCAAGCATATTTATATTTTATTAACTCCAAAACGTTAGTTTTCATTGACTTTTTCTTGTTTTCTCCGTTGCTGTTCGCGCCTGTTGTGGCACGGAACGCAGACACATTCCACTACCAAATGATTGATAGCTGCGTAGCCCAAATAGTGGTCGTATTCGTGCAATCTGTTGTGTCCAATGTGGCCGCAGTCGGTGCAGGACACAGTTTGAGCGTGAGGTAAATTGCCTTTGCGAATTTCCCGGTTTACCCTGTTTCGAGCTTGCTGTTTGTCGCCGTCCCTGGGAGGGTAAGCGGCAAAGCCTCGCGGTTTTCGTTCTTCGGGTGGAACGGGTTTGTATCGAGCGCGGTCTTTAGCCTGCTGACAATTTCGACAACAATTAGTTCTGCTATCAACACTGCCCCAGTCGCGATTGAATAAGTCAAGTCGCTTAAAATTGCGACAACGCCAACACCATTTCAAACCTGATTTAATGTTTTGTTGGTACTCCTGAACGGAGATGCCAATCTTGTATGCGGCTGTTTTTTGCGCTCCTATTTTTGTG
>JAICRN010000216.1 GCA_025937335.1 Microcoleus sp. TY_ISSM_2_bin.22 | reverse complement strand
GAAGATACACTAAATGAGGCTGATGTCTTTCTGGTTGGAACTATATTCTTAGCGTTATATTATTAATGCAGCTTCATAGTGAATTGGTATAACATATTTGATATAACTATATGGTGCAACCGGATTCGCTCTCATTAATCTGCGTAAATCTGTATTTATCTGCTTGTATCTGCGGTGAAAAAAAGAGAGTGTATTAACCGCCCCGGACAAGGGATTGACGCAGATTCACGCCCTTGTCGAGAATAGATATCTGAATAATTCCGATGCTAACAGATTTAATATTTGTTTTTGAACATTGGTGAGTTTACACAAAACAGTAATCCCGCTACGTGGGTAGCGGGATTGATAGGTTGCAGTTTAGCTAGTTTTTAGCTCGCCTAGAGCTACAACAATTAGCTCGCTGCTGAATTAGCTCAGGTTAGCCATTTCTTGCTGGATGGTGCTTTTGGCTGCTTTGAATTGAGTAGCCATTTGTTCCATTTGTGCTTCGCTCAAGTTGCGGCGAATTTGAGGGAACATATCGTTTTCTTCTTCTTTTACGTGATCCTGAACCGCTGTTTTGAGCAGTTTGATTTGGGCTTTGAAATCAGAAGAACTGGGGCTCATTGCCTTAATTTTGGCGAGCATTTGCTTCATTTCTGCTTGCTCGTCGTACAGTTCTTGAGTGTTGCTGTAGTAGCTGCGAATTGCTGGGTAAACAATTTGTTCTTCTGCTTCGGCGTGGACGCTTAAATCTTTGTACAACTGACCGAAGAATTCTTCCAGTTTTTTCGGATCGTCGGTTTTTTCGATCTCCATAAATAGGGTATCGGCTTTGCGGTGATCCATGGTGATGATTTCGGTGATGTTCATCTCATCTTTGGTTCGGGTAACTGCACCGCCGATGATGCCGGTCATGGCTGCCAGTGCATCTTGCACGCGGGCCCAAACGCCTTGGTCGGGGTCTTTGCCGGTTAGTTCGCGCACGCCCAATATCTCCATAACTCCCTTGAGTTGTTCTTGGTGAGCGCGGTTTTCAAAGTTAACTGTGTTGAGGGGAGTAATGGCTGCTTCGATGTCGGCGCCGACTACTTGAGCGGCTTTGTGAATTAACAAACCAGCCATTGTTTGTTTGTGTTTGAGCAGTTCGTGCTGAGCGACTTTTTCAAACAATGTTAGTTCAGAACCTTTCATTAGCTTCTGAACTTCTTCGATCATTTTTGTGAATGTTTGTTTGGGTTCGGTTTGAATTCCGTATTGAACGATTACGGTTTCTAATACGCCCAAGTTTTTGCGATCGTCCTCAAGCATATCCCGGAAGCGATCGCACAGTTCGGAGTCGTTGCAGGAATTGATGAACAATTGCTCGTTGGCGATCAGCAGGTTTTGCAGCGCTTTCATGTCTGCTAATTTAGTCGCGATCGCTTGGCGCTTGGTATCTTCTAAGGTAGCTACCATCTGTCGTTTCTCCTCTCAAGGTCTTTAGTGTTCTTACATCTTTTAATTTATTGATATATTCTGATAACATCCTCTTTCTCCCGACTGATTAATTAATATCCCGCGAAACCTATTGACTTTTGAGCAAAAAAATGGTAAGTATTTGAGACTGCTTGAAAAAAAGCAAAAAGCAAAAAATAACTGATGAGTAAGGATTAATGGCAGAGGACTCCGCCCAAAAACGGATACCGTGCCACGTACTCCTGTCGCGATCGGCTCAAAATTTTAGACTCTTGTTCAAGTCCCCAGATTCATCTGTGCAGTAAATCTAAAATCTAAAATCTAAAATCTAAAATCGACTGACTGATGATTTCTGTATCAATTAATCCCGATCGCAGAGCCCTAAAGCGCTACCATAGTTGCAGCCGAAGTTAACTAAAGTTTAAGAAGAACTAGCTTGTCTCAACTGCTCACTGCTTTAGAGTTCCCAGCCAATGTCTGGAAGCTCAACAACGGGTTAACGGTCATTCACCAGCGGATTTCGGCCACACCCGTGGTCGCCCTAGACGTGTGGGTGAGGGCTGGCGCTACGCTGGAGCCGGATTCTTGGTCGGGAATGGCTCATTTTCTAGAACACATGATATTTAAAGGGACGGATTCGATCGCCCCTGGAGAATTTGACCAGGTAATCGAAAATCGCGGCGGTGTCGCCAATGCAGCTACAAGTCACGACTACGCCCATTTTTTCGTCAACGCAGCAGCCGATTATTTAGCAGAAACTGCCCAGCCGCTGGCAGAATTGCTGCTGCGGGCTTCGATTCCCGATCGGGAATTCGATCGCGAGCGAGATGTAGTGCTCGAAGAAATCCGTCAAGCTCAAGACAATCCCGATTGGCTGGGTTTCCAAGCAATGATGGAAACAGTTTACCAGCGGCATCCCTACAGGCGCTCGGTATTGGGCACGGAAGAACTGCTAATGTCGCGAACTCCCCATGAAATGCGCTGTTTTCACCGGTCGCACTATCAGCCGGAAAATATGACTGTGGTGGTAGTCGGGGGAATTGATGAAGAACAGGCTAGGGATGTCACGGGGAAAGCATTCGAGCAGTTTTCTGACAGGTGGGATTGTCCCAAATTAACCGCAGAGGCGGAACCGCCACTGATAGAAATTCGGCGTCAGGAATTGGGCCTCCCCCGATTGGAACAAGCGCGGCTGATGATGGCCTGGACGGGCCCGGGAGTTGAACACTTGCAAAGTGCTTGCGGCTTGGATTTGCTGTCGGTGTTGCTCGCAGACGGGCGGACTTCGCGTTTAGTCAGGGAACTGCGGGAAGAATTACAATTGGTAGAGGCGATCGACAGCACTTTCTCGCTGCAACGGGAATCGAGTTTATTTACTATCAGTGCAGTCTTGGACGCGAAGGATGTCGAAGAGGTGGAATCTCGGATTTGCGATCGGCTTTGGCAATTGCAGTCTGAGCCGGTTTCCGAGGTAGAATTGCTCCGCTCTCAGCGTTTGCTGTGCAACGATTTTGCTTTCTCGCTCGAAACGCCGGGACAGCTAGCCGGTCTTTACGGATATTACAATACGATCGCCAGTGCCCAATTAGCGCTTAGCTATCCCACCAGGATTAAAGCATTTGGGCCGTTAGACCTCCAACGCCTAGCTCAACAATATCTCTCTCCGCGACGCTATACAGCCGTGGTACTCAAACCAATCTAATCGTTAAGCTTGTGAATATAAATATCTTTTGTACCGGATAGATGTTCGGCATTTGTCCGGGGTTCTTTGTGCTTGTGGCGCACTCTACGGGATAGATGTTGTTACATTTAGATGTTGTGCGTCAGACCCTACCCGGTATGACATCATACAAGATGCACATGGAAAATAGAACAATGGCGATCGAGTAATTACAAATTACCAATTACAAATTACCAATTACCCATTTTCAATTACCAATACTTCAGCTACGCGAGCGTACTTCCAACTAAATTAACCATGAAAAATGAAATCCAGCGCACGGTTTTAGACAACGGTATTGTTGTCTTAGCAGCAGAAAATCCAGCAGCAGATATTATTGCAGCTAGGATATTCCTGCGGGCCGGCAGTCGCTACGTGCAGCCGGAACAAGCAGGATTGTGTCACTTGCTGTCGGCGGTAATGACTAAGGGAACCGATCGGCTGTCTTCGCTGGAAATTGCCGAGCGTGTAGAATCGGTGGGAGCGAGGTTGAGTGCCGACTCTACTACAGACTATTTTTTAGTGAGTTTGAAGACGGTTTCTGCGGATTTTGAGGAGATTTTGGAGTTGGCGGCGCAATTGACGCGATCGCCCACTTTCCCGGAAGCTGAAGTCGAACTCGAACGCCGCATTGCCATATCGGCAATTCGTTCGCAGCAAGAACAGCCATTTGCGATCGCCTTCGAGCAATTGCGCCACTCGATGTACCAGGAACACCCCTATGCTTTCTCTCCCTTGGGCACGGAAGCTACTATGTCAAAGCTCACCAGAAACGAGCTCGAAGACTTCCACAAAACCTATTTCCGTCCCGATAATGCAGTTATTTCTGTAGCCGGCAGAATATCCACCGAAGATGCGATCGCCCTGATCGATCGAACTTTTGGCGACTGGAAAGCGCCTTTAACACCCCTGCCAACTTTAACCGTCCCCCCTCTTTACCCTTCCCCTGAGTCGGTCGTTACGGCGCAAGATACGCAGCAATCAGTGATTATGCTGGGCTACCTCGCACCCTCTGTCAAAAATCCCGATTACGCAGCGATTAAGTTGCTGAATACTTATTTGGGTAACGGTTTGTCGAGCCGATTGTTTGTGGAATTGCGGGAAAAGCGGGGCTTGGCTTACGACGTTTCCGCGCTCTACGCGACGCGCTTGGACACGGCTCAGTTTGTCGTGTACATGGGTACGGCGCCGGAAAATACGGGGACTGCTTTTGAAGGATTGCGCGCAGAAGTCGATCGACTCACCAGCATCCAACTAAGCGAGGAAGAATTGCAAGCTTGCAAGAATAAAATGCTCGGTCAATATGCTTTAGGAAAACAAACTAATTCGCAAATTGCCCAAGTTTTAGGTTGGTACGAAATTTTGGGACTGGGAATTAAATTTGACCAGCAGTTTCAAGAAGAAATTGCACAGGTGACAGCTTCAGAAGCGCGGGATGCTGCTAAGAAATATTTTGTAGAACCGTATATTTCTTTGGTTGGCCCGGAGGCGGCGATTGCAGAGTTGGGTGTAGCGGCTGTTTGTTGAGGAAATTGGCGATCGAACTTTTCAAAAGTTCGATCGATGCGATCGCCCGAACATCATATAAGCTCCAGCAGAATATGTCAATTCGTAGCTGTGGCTATAAATCTCGACAATATTGCCAAATGGGTCTTCACAATACACCATAGAATTGACGATATTAACCTTTTGGTAAATAGGGTATGGTTCCTGCGACATCAGTATCATCGATTACATGGAGCCTGCCGATACTACCAGCCTGCCGAGCTTGACGATATTTTGCATAGGCTGGATCGTTAACAAACGCTTGCACTGCCTCCATAGAAGGAAATTCCACCAAGGCAACCAGCGTTGTTTCTAGTTCCTCGCCTTCAATAGTCGTAATATTGCCACTGCGGGAAAGGTATTTCCCCCCATGATTATGTACGATATCGTGAACATTTGCTGCGTAGTCAGGAATCCAGGCATCATCGGTAACTTTAACGTCTGCGATTAAATATACAGCCATGAGGTTTCTCCTGTAGCTAATTGGTTAGTTGACTATAGCAATCCTAAATCATTTGTGAATCTCTTACTCCCGAACTGCGGGTTCGGGGAGGGTTGGGGTGGGGTAAAAAATTTACGACTCCTGCAAGAATTGCTATATTCACTAACATCATTAGCTAAAATTTTCTTGAGCCGATCACCACGCTTTATATCAAATCCGCGCTTCCGGAGTCGGGCGTAAAATCGAATCAACAGTCAATACTCAACTATCATTCAGTTTTCCGACCCGCCCGTTAACAGTCAACAGTCAACAGTCAACCATAATTCCGGTGCAACCGGAATTGATATTACGAGTGGGGTGAGATACATCTTGCTGACTTAGCAGCGATTAGTACGAATCGAGAAAATGCACCCCAGAGCGATCGAACGGCTCAAATCAGCGGCAGTAGAGTCCTTAACTCAGCACCCCGGGCTTTCGTTTTTCTCCGGCATTTGATGTGTTCTGCCGCGCCCATTCATTCACTTGGCACCACTTCGCGTGACGCTAGGAAACCAAGGACAATTGCCACCAAAATCAATGCTGGAACATCGCCGAGGAGGTGTCCGCGTTCTGCAGGATCAATCACTGCGTGTACCGCCATGATCAGGCCGTGGACAACACTCGACCAGACGGTGAACCAGATTAAGCTGAGATGCGTTTCTGGTTTTCGAGAAGCCCACAGCAAAAAGACACCAAGCGTCGCATAAATGCCGACGATCATCTGTTCGTATTCGTATTGGGCAGGTTGCCACGACCAGCCAGATGACCAAATCTTCATCAGTGGATAGACAAGCAGAAAGGCAATTCCGACAACAACAAGGGCGATTCGCAAGTATCGATGATGCTGATCCATTGCTCTAACCTCCTATTATTTTCGAGTATAGTCTCTACCAACTAGATTCGTATTTGCGCAGTAAATATCTTGAGCTCGATCAAAATCATACCTCCCACGATTGTGGTGCAGTCCTACACGCTTGTGAATCAACCAGAAATAAGATGCTTATAAAGATCAGCTTGCCGCCACACCCCCATAGAGGACTTGTGGCATAACGGTTGATTTGAGAGGGAAACGATGATCGGCCCTAACTAAAAATATCATAGTTGAACGTTTTCTGTTCCCGAGCGGTCTAAATTGAACAGACGCCCGATATGTCTAATTTATATGTACTTAGTAAAGCACTTTCAGATTAAAAAAGAGCTGACTCCGTGGGTTAGCGGACTCCTCGCCGCTTCCCTGCTTGCAGGAGTAGGCTACACAGCTTACAGCCAACTCACAGTCAAGTCCAGCCGCGAAACCAGGCGCAAGGAAAAAACCGTTGCTGTCGAAAGGGTGAACCTGCCGATTACAATTTCGGCAAACGGCACAATTGTGCCCGAACGTTCCGTTAACGTCAGCCCCAAAACTTCAGGAATGCTCAAAAGTTTGCTTGTCAAGGAAGGAGATAAAGTTGAACAAGGGCAGATTCTCGCCTACATGGACGACTCCAACCTCCAAGGCCAGCTTACCCAAACTCGCGGACAACTCGCAGCCGCCGAAGCAAACCTGGAAAAATTGGTCAACGGCACTCGAACCCAGGACATTGCTGTGGCTAAGGCTGTGTTAGCAGAACAACAAGCAAGTCTGGAAAAATTGCTCAACGGCAATCGAACCCAAGACATTGCTGTCGCTGAGGCACAACTAGCTGAACAACAGGCAAATTTACAAAAATTGCTCAACGGCAATCGAAGCCAGGATATTGCCGTAGCTGAGGCACAATTAGCTGAACAACAGGCAAATTTACAAAAATTGCTCAAGGGCAATCGCCCTGAAGACATCGCCCAAGCAATTGCCAAACTCAGAGATGCCGAATACGCCAAAAACCAAGCAGAGGAAGACTTTCAGAGAAATCAGGAACTCTATAATGCCGGAGCCCTTGCTTTGCAAGTTGCGAACAACTCCCGCACCGCGCGCGATCGAGCTCAAACGCAAGTCAGGCAAGCCGAACAAGCTGTAGCTTTGCTGCAAGCGGGTACTCGCCCCGAAGAAATCGCTTCTGCGCGGGCTGCTGTCGAGCAAAAACGGCAAGCTTTGACCCTAGCCCGATCGGGCGCACGCCCCGAAGAAATCGCTGCGGCGCGGGCCGCTGTCGAGCAAAAACGGCAAGCTTTGGCCCTGGCGCGATCGGGCGCACGGTCGGAAGACATAGCTGCGGGGCAAGCCGCCGTCGAGCAAAAACAGCAAGCTTTGGCGCTGCTAGAAGCAGGTTCCCGCCCCGAAGACATCGCCCAAGCCCGCGCCCAAGTTCTCGCCGCTAGAGGCAGCCTGCAAAGCGTTCAAGCGCAGATCGACGACACTGTGCTGCGGGCTCCTTTCACCGGCACTGTCACCCGCAAGTACGCCGATCCGGGGGCTTTTGTGACTCCCACGACGGCAGGTAGTGCGGTTTCTTCGGCGACTTCTTCTTCGATTTTGTCCTTAGCTTCAAAAAATCAATTAGTAGCAAACGTAGCAGAAACTAATATTGCTCAGATTAAGATCGGCCAGGCTGCATCTATTCAGGCCGATGCTTTTGCGGGAAAGACTTTTGCAGGTAAAATCACTCAAATTTCGCCTCAGTCGATCGTCCTGCAAAATGTGACAAGTTTTGAGGTAAAAGCGGCAATTATTAATGACGATAAACAAATGCTGCGATCGGGTATGAATGTGAATGTGGAATTTAAGGCCGGTGAACTTAAAAATGTTTTGGTAGTTCCGACTGCGGCAATTGTCCGCCAACAAAGGGAAACGGGGGTTTATGTTCCGGGTGGAGAAGATGGTAAACCTGCTTTTATGCCGATTAAGACTGGTATGACGGTGGATGATAAGACGGAAGTGCGATCGGGTTTGAAAGGAAATGAAAAAGTGCTGATGAGTTTACCCCCGGGATTGCGGCCTAGATCCCAAAATCCATCGTCGGGTGGAATTCCGGGTTTGCAACCGGGTGGCGGCACGCGCTTGCGTTAGCAGTCATTAGTAATCAGTCATCAGATTAGCATCCGCGAGGGAGATGCTCGCACTGACTCCGAAAATTATTGCGATTACTCGTTACCAGGCTCTGCCTGGTAGCGCAGATCGGGAGGCTCTGCCTCCATCCATTTTCCCAGCCGAGACTCTTCCTTCATCCATTTTCCCAGCCGAGGCTCTTCCTTCATCCATTTTCCCAGCCGAGGCAGAGCCTCTGGATATAGGTTCCCAGGCAGAGCCTAGGAACCAGTTAATTACCT